>DATMJH010000552.1:0-2835 GCA_035554015.1 Mycobacteriales bacterium | reverse complement strand
GCCCATGGCGCCTGACTGCCGGGTCATCCGCTGCAGCTGCTCGGGCGGGCAGTCGACCAGCCCTCGCTCGCCGGCATCGGGCACGGCCTCGAGCACGATGAGGTCGCGCAGCCGGTCCAGCACGTCGCGGGCGAACACGTGCGGGTCGTTGCCGCGGTCCATCACCGCGTCGACGGCGCCGAACACGGCAGCGGCGTCGCCCGCGCCCAGTGCGTCGACGACGTCGTCGAGCAGCGTGTCGGGCGTGACGCCGAGCAGCCCGGCGGCGGCGTCGCGGGTGACGCCGTCCGGCCCGGCGGAGGCGAGCACCTGGTCGAGGATCGACAGGCCGTCACGCGCCGAGCCGGCGGCCGCGCGGACCACGAGCGACATCGCGCCGGCGTCGACCGGCACGCCCTCCTGCTCCACGACGCGGGTCAGCAGCGACGTCAGCTCGCGCCGGCTCATCAGCCGGAACGGGTAGTGGTGCGTGCGCGAGCGGATGGTGCCGAGCACGCGCTCGGGCTCGGTGGTCGCGAAGACGAACGTGACGAAGTCCGGGGGCTCCTCGACCACCTTCAGGAGCGCGTTGAACGCGTCCTTGGTGATCATGTGCGCCTCGTCGATGATGTAGATCTTGAACCGGCTCGACACCGGCGCGAAGATCGCCCGCTCGCGCAGGTCGCGGGCGTCGTCCACCGAGCCGTGCGAGGCGGCGTCGATCTCGATGACGTCGAGCGAGCCGGGGCCGTTCGGCGCCAGCGCGACGCACGACTCGCACTCGCCGCACGGGTCCGGCGTGGGTCCCTGCGCGCAGTTCAGCGACCGGGCGAGGATCCGCGCGCTGGAGGTCTTGCCGCAGCCGCGCGGGCCGCTGAACAGGAACGCGTGGTGCAGCCGGCCGCCGGCCAGGGCGGCGCGCAGCGGACCGGTGACGTGCTCCTGGCCCACCACCTCGGCGAAGCTGCCGGGGCGGTACTTGCGGTAGAGCGCCAGGCTCACGTGGTGCCTCCCGTACGCGCGAGAAGAGAGGACCCCCCGCACACCCGCGCAGAGCCTGCCTGCCCTTGCTGCCTTCCGGCCCTGGGGGGGTTCAGCGGGGTGCGCGCCGCACGAGGGGTCGCCGGTCACTGTAGTGGCCACCCGGTCCGGCGTCCCGGGTGCTGTGGAGGCGGCCGGGCCTTCCGGACGGGCCGACCCGCCGGTTAGCATCGTCGGCGGAGGATTCGCCTAGTTGGCCTATGGCGCACGCTTGGAAAGCGTGTTGGGGGCAACCCCTCGAGGGTTCGAATCCCTCATCCTCCGCACCGCACCACCTGCCGGGAGCCGCCCGTCCCGACGCCCACCGGGCGTCGTGCCGGACGGCTCCCGCGGTTGCGGCCCGGTGGCGTGCACGTGCCCTGCCCGTGAGGCAGGCTCTCGGCATGACCGAGACGGACGACGCGGCACCGCGCCGTCGCCGTCCCGGCCGGCGCCCCGCGGGGCCGGGGGTGCGCCGCCCCGTCCGCCCGGGGGCCGCCCGGCCGGTCACCGCCCGCGCCGGCGGCGCCGTGCGCACCGGCGTGGTCCGGTCCGCCTCGCGGGTGCGGGCGGCCGCGCGCGCCGACGGCGCCGACCGCAGCGGCCTGACGTCGCTGCTCACGGTGCACGCGCTGCACGCCGCGGGCGACGCGCTGGTCGCCGTCGCGCTCGCCGGGACGCTGTTCTTCTCCGTGCCGATCGGCGAGGCGCGCAGCCGCGTCGCGCTGTACCTGGTCCTGACCATGCTGCCGTTCTCGCTGCTCATCCCGGTGGCCGGTCCGCTGCTCGACCGCTTCCGGCACGGACGGCGCACGGTCCTGGCCGTCACCACCGGCGGCCGCGGACTCGTGACGTGGGTGATGGCCGGAGCGATCACCGGGCTGGGGCTGTACCCGCTGGCGCTGGCCGTGCTCGTGCTGTCGCGGGCGTACGGTGTCGCCCGCGCCGCCGCCGTGCCACGGGTGCGGCCCCCAGCGCTCGGGCTCGTGTCCGCCAACGCGCGGCTCAACATCGCGGCGGTGTCGTCGGGCCTGGTCGCCGCCGCCGTCGGCACGGTGCTCGTCCGGCTCGGCGGCAGCGAGCTGGCCCTCTACGTGGCGAGCGTCGTGCTCATCGCCGGCGGGGTGCTGGCGCTCCGCCTGCCCGAGCACGTCGACGAGCCGCCGGCCGCCGACACCGGGCCACGCGCCGGGCCCCGGTTCCGGCTGCACGCCGCCGGCCCGCTGGTCACCGGGCCGCTGACGTCCGCGCTCGCGCTGCGGGGCGTCGCCGGGCTGCTGACGATCTTCCTGGCCTTCCTGCTGCGGACCGAGGGCGCCGCCGCGCCGTTGGTGGCGGCCGTGGTCGTCGCCGCCGGCGCGGGCCAGCTCGGCGGCACCGCCGCCGCCGCGCGGCTGCCCGAGCGCGCCACCCGGCTGCTCGCCGTGCTGGCGCTCGCGCTGCCGTTCGTCACCAGCCTGCTCGCCGCGGTCACGGGTGCTGACCTGTGGGTCGTCGCGGCTGCGGGGGCGACCGGCGTCGCCGTCTCGCTGTCGCGGTTCGGGCTCGACGCGGCCGTGCAGAAGCACGTGGCGCCGCGCTCGATCAGCACCGCGTTCGCCCGGTCGGAGACCGGCCTGCAGCTGGCCTGGGTGGTCGGCGGCGGTCTCGCCCTGGTCGTGCCGACGACGGCGGCCGCGGGTTTCGGCGTCGCGGCGGCGCTGCCCGTGCTCGGGGTGCTGGCCGCCTGGCAGCTCGCGGTGCGGCGGGCGGCCGCACGACTTCCCTGACCGGCATCGGCAGGAAAGGGGGCAAACAGTGGCGAAGAGGACCGTCACCCAGCACCTGCCGTGGAGG
>DATMJH010000551.1:0-2849 GCA_035554015.1 Mycobacteriales bacterium | reverse complement strand
GCATGGCGCCGTGGCCCTGCGACCGATCCGCCTGCTCGGCGACCCTGTGCTGCGCACCCCCGCCGAGCCGGTGACGACGTTCGACAAGGAGCTGCGCACGCTCGTGCAGGACCTCACCGACACGATGCTGGACGCACCGGGCGTCGGTCTGGCCGCGCCGCAGCTCGGCGTCGGGCTGCGGGTGTTCGTCTACGACGTCGACGACGTGTTCGGCCACCTCGTCAACCCGGTGCTGCACTTCCCGAGCGACGAGGAGCAGGACGGCGAGGAGGGCTGCCTGTCGCTGCCCGGCCTGACGTTCGACTGCGTCCGGAGGAAGGACGTCGTCGCGCACGGGCAGAACGTCTACGGCGACCCGGTGACGGTGTCGGGGAGCGACCTGCTGGCCCGCTGCGTGCAGCACGAGACCGACCACCTCGACGGGGTGCTGTTCATCGACCGGCTCGACCCGGAGACCAAGCGGGCCGCCATGGCGGCGATCCGCGAGGCCGAGTGGGCCAACGAGCCGAGGCCCGTGGTGAAGGCGAGCCCGCACCCGCTGTTCGGGCGAGTGCGCTGAAGCTCGTCTTCGCAGGCACTCCCGGCGTCGCGCTCCCGTCGCTCGACGCGCTGCTCGCCAGCCGGCACGACGTCGTCGCGGTCGTCACCAGACCGGACGCACCGGCCGGCCGGGGGCGCGCGCTGCGCGCCAGCCCGGTCAAGGATCGCGCGCTCGAGGCCGGCCTGGAGGTGCTGACCCCGCGGCACCCGCGCGAGGAGCAGTTCCAGCAGCGGCTGCGCGAGATCGCGCCCGACTGCGTCCCGGTGGTGGCCTACGGCGCCCTGGTGCCGCGGTCGGCCCTCGACGTCCCGCGGCACGGCTGGGTGAACCTGCACTTCTCGTTGCTGCCGGCCTGGCGCGGTGCCGCTCCCGTCCAGCACGCGCTGCTGCATGGCGACGAGGTCACCGGCGCGACGACGTTCCAGATCGTCGAGGCGCTCGACGCCGGTCCGGTGTTCGGCCGCATGACCGAGGCGGTGCGGCCCACCGACACCAGCGGCGACCTGCTCGAGCGGCTGGCGACCGCGGGTGCCGGCCTGCTCGTCGCGACCCTCGACGGCATCGAGGACGGCACGGTGCAGGCGGTGCCGCAGCCGGCCGACGGCGTCAGCCTGGCCCCGAAGCTGACCTCCGACGACGCGCGGGTCGACTGGTCCGCGCCCGCCGTCCGCGTCGACCGGCTGGTGCGCGCCTGCACGCCGGCTCCAGGGGCGTGGACGACGCTGCGCGGCAAGCGGGTCAAGCTCGGCCCGGTGACCGTCGAGCGGGCCGACGACCTGGCCCCCGGTGAGCTCCGGCCTGACGGACTGGTCGGTACGGCCACCACGGTCGTCCGACTCGGCGAGGTGCGGCCCGAGGGCAAGGGGGCGATGGCCGCGACCGACTGGCTGCGCGGCCTGCGCCCCGAACCCGGCGAGCGCTTCGCGTGACGACGCCGCCGCGCCGCGGACGCCGTCCGGACGACCGGCGACGGCGGGCGGCGGGCGGCTACCGCCCGCCGGCGTCCGACCCGGCCCGGGTCGCCGCCTACGACGTGCTCTCGGCCGTGCGCGAGCGCGACGCGTACGCCAACCTGGTCCTGCCGGGGCTGCTGCGCGCCCGCCGGCTCGAGCCGCGCGACGCCGCCCTGGCCACCGAGCTCGCCTACGGCACGCTGCGCGGCCGCGGGCTGTACGACGCCGTCCTGCAGGCCTGCGTCGACCGGCCGCTCGCCGACGTCGACCCGCCGGTGCTCGACGTCCTGCGGCTCGGAGCGCACCAGCTGCTGCGCACGCGCATCCCGGCGCACGCGGCTGTCTCCGCGACCGTCGACCTCGCCCGGCGGGTGCTGTCGGCCGGGCCGGTCGGCTTCGTCAACGCGGTGCTGCGCAAGGTGGCGGCGCAGGACGCCGAGGCGTGGGTGGAGCAGCTGCGACCCGACGACCCGCTCGACGCGCTGGCCCTCGAGCACAGCCACCCGCGCTGGATCGTGTCGGCGTTCCGTGACGCGCTCGGCGGCTCGATCGAACAGACGGCTGCGGCGCTCGTCGCCGACGACGCTCGGCCGACGGTGCACCTGGTCGCGCGCAGGATGCCGCGCGAGGACCTCGTCGCCGTGAGCGGCGGCGAGCCCGGGCCGTGGTCGCCGCACGCCGTCCGGCTGGCGGAGGGAGACCCCGGTGGCTTGGCGCCGGTCCGCGACGGCCGGGCCGGGGTGCAGGACGAGGGCAGCCAGCTCGTCGCCCTCGCACTGGCCCGCGCGCCGCTCGACGGCGCCGACCGGCTGTGGGTCGACCTGTGCTCGGGTCCGGGCGGCAAGGCCGCACTGCTGGACGCCGTCGCGCCGGGCCGGGTCCTGGCCCTCGAGCTGCAGCACCACCGCACCCGGCTCGTGCGGTCGGCCGGCGTCCGGCTGGTCGCGACCGCCGACGGCCGGCGACCACCGCTGCGCCCGGGCAGCGTCGACCGGCTGCTGCTCGACGCCCCGTGCACCGGGCTCGGCGCGCTGCGGCGGCGGCCGGAAGCGCGCTGGCGGCGCTCGCCGTCCGACCTGCCCGGGCTCACCCGGCTGCAGGGGGAGCTGCTCGACAGCGCCGTCGACCTGCTGCGGCCAGGCGGCGTCGCCGTCTACGCCACCTGCTCGCCGCACCTCGCGGAGACGGTCGTGCCGGTGGCCGACGTGCTGCGCCGGCGCGCCGACGTCGAGCAGCTCGACGTGCGACCGCTGCTGGACGGCGTCCCGCACCTCGGTGACGGAGCGGCCGTGCAGCTGTGGCCGCACCGGCACGGCACCGACGCGATGTTTCTCGCCCTGCTCCGCAAGCGCCGG
>DATMJH010000550.1:0-3509 GCA_035554015.1 Mycobacteriales bacterium | reverse complement strand
GTTACGGCGGCGGTCTCCCCGAGACAGCCCCTGAGCACTACCGTCGAGCACGACATCCTCCTGGTTGCGGTTGGGACACCAAGCCCGCGAACCCCACCAGGGGGATGTCGCTCATCTCAACCGCTTCCAGGAGTTACTACGGCGGTCCGCGGCGGCGCTGCGCCGCTACTGTGCGCGCGTGGCGGACCTCCCAGCGACGGGCGCACCGGCCGGCGCCGCGACCGGCGGGGGCGCGGGCGAGGTGGCGGCCGCTGACGACGCGCGCGACCGCACCCTGCTCGCGGCCCACCTCGGCGGCGACAGCGACGCCTTCGGCCGGCTCGTCGCGCTGCACCGCGACCGGCTGTGGGCGGTGGCGCTGCGCACCCTCGGCGACCGGGAGGAGGCGGCCGACGCGCTGCAGGACGCGCTGCTCTCGGCCTACCGCTCCGCCGCCACCTACCGCGGCGAGGCGAAGGTCACCACCTGGCTGCACCGCGTCGTCGTCAACGCCTGCCTCGACCGGGTGCGGCGCCGGGCGGCGCGCCCCACGGTGCCGATGCCGGCCACCGGCGGCACCGAGGAGCCGGTGGAGCCGCGCGACGCCGTCGCCGAGCGGGAGACCGCCCTCGACGTGCAGGCCGCGCTGGCCGCGCTGCCGGCCGAGCAGCGCGCCGCGCTCGTCCTGGTCGACCTGCAGGGGCTGCCGGTGGACGAGGCGGCGCGCGTGCTCGCCGTACCGGTCGGCACGGTGAAGTCGCGCTGCTCGCGCGGCCGGGCGCGGCTGGCCGTCTCCCTCGGCCACCTGCGGAACCGCGCGGGAGCCCCGCCCGTCACACCCTCGGGGCAGGACGGGACCGGGCACGAGCCGACGACGGGAGGCAGCGCGTGACGAGCAGCCACCTCGACCTCGACGCGCTCGCCGACCTGCTCGCCGGTGAGGGCTCGCAGGCCCACGTCGCGCACGTCGGCGACTGCGCCGGCTGCGCCGGCCGGCTCGACGAGCTCGCCACCGCCGACCTGGAGGTCGCGGCGGCGCTGGCCGCGCTGCCGGTCCCGGCCGTGCCGGCCGGGCTGGCCGAGCGGCTCGAGCGCGCCCTGGCAGCCGAGCCGCCGCTGACGCCGTCGGCCGGACCGCCGTTGTGGGCCGTGGAGACCGACGACGCCGGCCCGGGCGACGCGGGCGAGGAAGGGGCCGGCGGGGCGGGGGCCGGCGACCGGGCCGCCTCCCGGACGGTGACCCCGTTCCCCGCCGTCCGCACCCGCCGGTGGGCGCCGGCCGCCGCCGCGGCGGCGCTGCTGGTCGCGGCGGGCACGCTCGGTGGCGTGCTGCTGGTCGGGCGCGACGACGACCAGAACGTCGACTCGCTGGCCGCCGGCGGCGGGGGGCAGGACCAGTCGGCCGTGTTCGGCGACCTGCCCACCAGCTCGACCGGGCGCGACTACGGCGCCGACGGCGAGCTCGCCTCGGCACTGCCCGACCTGCTCGAGGGCGACGCCCCGACCCGCGCCGGCAGCACTGCCGCCGGACCGGAGCCGGTGAGCGGTGAGCCGCCGGCCGCGGCGCGCGACACGGCGGACGAGGCCTCCACGGAGGCGATGAGCTCGGCGGTCGGTGACCCGCTCGACCGGCTGCGCGATCCGGCCGAGCTCGCCTCCTGCCTGACCGCGCTGCTGCCACCCGACGACCCGTCCGTGCGGCCGGAGGCACTCGACTACGCGGCCTACGACGGGCAGCCGGCCCTGGTCGTCGTGCTGCCCGCGCTCGACGCACCCGACAAGGTCGACGTGTTCGTCGTCGGCGCCGAGTGCCGGGCCGGGGACGACCGCACGCTGTTCTTCACGCGGCTCGACCGGCCGTAGGGCGGGTCGTCAGCCCGGTCGTCAGCCCGGTCGTCAGCCCGGGCTCGTCAGCCCCGGGTCGTCAGCCCGGGGTCGTCAGCCCCGGGGTCGTCAGCCCCGGGTCGTCAGCCCCGGGTCGTCAGCCCGCGCCGTCACCCCCGGGTCGCCAGCCCGGGGTCGTCGGCCGGGCCGGCGCCGGGCCGGTCCGCCGGTTCTGCGTCCCCGCCGCGGCGGCGCCGTCCACAGCAGCGCGCCCGCCACCGCCAGCGCGCTCGGCAGCAGCGCACCGGCCGACACGGGGTCCCGGCTGCGCTCGAGCAGGAAGCCCAGACCGACGGCGAGCACGCCGGCGCCGGCGCCGATGGCGCGCACCTGCAGCGCGGTACGGCCCCGCCCGCGCTCCGGCCCGCGCACCACGCCGGAGGCGGCCTGCGCCGCCGCTCCCGTCGCGGCCCCCACGACCGCAGGTGTGACGACCCCCAGCCAGCCGGCGTCGACGTACTGCGCCGCGACCAGCCCGCCGGCCAGCGCGGCCGCGAGCGCGCCGAGCGCGGCGCGCACCAGCCGCTCCAGCACCGGCACCGGCGGCGCCACCGGACGGGCCGGCCGGGCGCAGGCGGCGCAGCCGGCGGCCGCGTGCCGAACGGCGTCGGCGGCGCACCGCGGACGGCCGCAGACGGGGCACCGGTCGAGCGCAGGGCGGGCCGGGTGCACCGCGCACCGGTCGTCCGCCGCGTTGCGCGCCGTGCCCCCCGCGACCATGCCGGGCAGCGTGCCACCCGCGGAAGGTCTCTACTGTGCGCGGGGTTGAGACAGCGTCCGCCGAGACGGCGGGACGCCGAACGAGGGGTGCACGTGAGCAGCAGCAGCGACGAGGTCCGCAACGCCATCGTCATCGGCTCGGGGCCGGCCGGCTACACCGCGGCGATCTATCTGGCCCGGGCGAACCTGGCCCCGCTGGTGTTCGAGGGGGCGGTCACCGCCGGCGGGGCGCTGATGAACACCACCGACGTCGAGAACTTCCCCGGCTTCCCGGACGGGATCATGGGGCCGGAGCTGATGGAGAGCCTGCGCAAGCAGGCCGAGCGGTTCGGCGCCGAGCTGGTCACCGACGACGTCACCGAGGTCGACCTGGCGGCCGATCCGAAGGTGGTGAGGGTCTCCGGCGACACCTACCTCGCCAAGACCGTGGTGCTCGCGATGGGCTCGGCCTACCGCGAGCTCGGCGTGCCGGGTGAGAAGGCGCTGTCCGGGCACGGCGTGTCGTGGTGCGCCACCTGCGACGGCTTCTTCTTCCGCGACCAGGACATCGCGGTGGTCGGCGGCGGCGACAGCGCGGTGGAGGAGGCGACCTTCCTGACCCGGTTCGCCCGCAGGGTGTACCTGGTGCACCGGCGGGACGCGCTGCGGGCCTCGAAGATCATGCAGCAGCGCGCGTTCGACAACCCGAAGATCGAGTTCGTCTGGGACACCGAGGTGCTGGAGGCGCTCGGCGAGGGCAAGCTGGCCGGCGTCCGGGTGCGCAACGTCAAGACCGGCGAGGAGTCGGTGCTCGACGTCACCGGCCTTTTCGTCGCGATCGGCCACGACCCCCGCTCGGAGCTGGTGCGGGGTCAGGTCGACCTGGACGGCGAGGGCTACGTCGAGACCGTCGGCGGGTCGACGGCGGCGAACACGCCGCGCAGGTT
>DATMJH010000549.1:0-4676 GCA_035554015.1 Mycobacteriales bacterium | reverse complement strand
CGTCCGGCCCGGACTGCTCGCTGCAGGGGCACCCGACCGTCACGTTCACGCGCGCCGACGGCAGCAGGGTGCCGGTGCAGGTCTCGCAGGGCGGCTACGACCTGCCCGAGGAGCCGGCCACCCCCGTCGCGCTCACCCGCGACACGAGCGTCTCGTTCCGCGTGGGCACCGGGCGCTCCGGCGGCTGCCAGGAGACCGCCCGCATCACCGCCGAGCTGCCGGGCACGGGTGGGCCGCTGACCGCGGACACCTACCTCACGGTCTGCGGCGGGCGGGCCGGCGTCACGCCGGTGCACCGCAGCGGCGGAGACCACTAGCCCGCGGGCGACGGTCGCACGGCATCGGGCGGCGGCCGGCACGCCCGAGCCCCGAGCCCCCGAGCCTCCGAGCCCCGAGTCCCGATCCCCCGAGCCCGCCGCGATCTTCGTCCTGTTCACGCTGAGCGGCCCCTGGGCGGGAAGAAGACGAAGATCGCCGCGTAGAGGTTCGGTGGCGGTCGGCTGCGGGCCGGCCGATCGTGACCTGATCGGGACTCTCGCGCTGGGTGACCGCGTGGTTCACTCCTGTGACTGGTGGGACAGAAGTTCATCACCTTTGTCCCGTGCGACGCCTCCGGCACTCAAGATGTGGCCGGACTGCCCCGAATGCCAGAACAGGAACTACGCCGAGCGCGCGACGGTCGACGACCGAGCCAGCACCGCCCGAGGAGACGCACCACATGCCCAGCCGCGACCACCTCGCGGGCGCCCTGCGCCTTCTGCGCCTGCTGGCCGCCGCCGGTCTTCTCGCCGCCGGCCTGGCCGTCCTGCCGAGCTCGGCGTCGGCGGCCCCGGCGACGCCGTCGGGCATGCCGGCGGAGATCGAGGTGCCGCAGCCCTACGTCGGCCAGAAGGTCTGCGACCCGGTCGCCAAGCCGGGCGTCCGCGCCTTCGTCGACATGGTGCTGCGCACCTACCCCGGCACCTCGAGCCTCGGCATCGTGCGCGACTGCGGCGTCGGTGGCACGAGCGAGCACAAGGAGGGGCGCGCCTGGGACTGGGGCGTCAACTACTACGACGCGACGCAGCGGGCCCAGGCCAACGACCTGCTCGCCTGGCTCACCAAGCCCGACAACCGCGGCTACTCCTTCGCGATGGCCCGGCGGCTCGGGATCATGTACATGATCTGGAACAAGCAGATCTGGAAGGCCTACGACGCCGACAAGGGCTGGCAGCCGTACTCGGGGCCGAGCCCGCACACCGACCACGTGCACTTCTCGTTCGGCTGGAACGGGGCCAAGAAGGTCACCTCGTTCTGGGACGGCACCGTGGCGCCGGTCGACTACGGACCGGGCGGCGCGCCGTCGTCGGCGGTCGTACCGGTGCCGAGCAAGGAGAACCTGGCGGTCCTGCGCGCCTACGGCGACACGACGCTGTCGCAGGGCTCGTCCGGCACGGCGGTCGCGGTGATGCAGCGCGGCCTCAAGATCTCCGACGACGGCGCGTACGGCTCGGGCACCGCCAGCGCCGTGGCCGCCTTCCAGCGCAGCCAGGGCGTCTCGACGCCGGGGTCGTTCGGCCCGCGTGACTGGCTCCTGCTCTTCCCGCCGCCGGTCGACCCGTTCGGCAGCCTCGACGCCGTGCGCGTCGACCTGCAGACCGTGCACGTCGCCGGCTGGGTCATCGACGCCGACACCACCTCGCCGCTGCGGGTGCACGTCTACGTCGACGGCAGGGGCTTCGCCTCCGCCGACGCGAACGCGAGCCGTCCCGACGTCGCGGGCGCCTACCCCGAGTTCGGCGACGACGTCGGCTTCCGGCTGAACCTCCAGCTGCCCGAGGGCAACCGTCAGGTCTGCGTGTACGGCATCAACGCCACCGGCTCGCGAGGCGTGAACACGCTCCTCGGCTGCCGCGACGTCCTCGTGCTGCACTCGCCGCAGGGCGCCGTCTCCGTCGTCGAGCAGCCGCCGGGCTCGCCCGCGACGAAGGTGACCGGCTGGGCGTTCGACCCCAACACCCACGACCCCGCCACGGTGCACGTGTACGTCAACGGCAAGGCCGCGCGGGCGGGTGTCGCGGACCAGCCCACCTCGACCGTGTCGTCGGTGTCCACGCCGCGTCCCTCGGCGGCGTACGACGTGGACGTCGTCATGCCGCAGGGCCGCAGCTCGGTGTGCGTCTGGGCGATCAACGCCTCGGGGACGCCGGGCGCCTCGAAGCAGCTGGGCTGCAAGGACGTCGTCGTCGACCACATGCCCCGCGCCGCCTTCGACGCCGCGACGGTGATGCCGGGCAGCGTCCGGGTGTCCGGTTGGGCGCTCGACCCCGACTCCACCGGCGCGCAGGTCGTCCACATGTACCTCAACGGCAAGCCGGTCTCCGCGATCCGCACCGGGCACCCGCGCGGCGACGTCGCCCGCGCCTACCCCGGCCTGGGCGAGAACCTCGGGTGGGTCGCCGACCTCACCGTCCCTGCCGGCAGCCACACCCTCTGCGCGTACGCCCTCAACGCCTCGGGCACGCCGGGGCAGCACGTTCGCTCCGGCTGCAGGACGGTCACGGTCGTCGACTCCCCGGTCGGCACCCTCGACGTCGTCCGGAACGCGCCGCACACCACCACGCCGGGCAGCACCACCGTCACCGGCTGGGCGCTCGACCCCGACACCGCCGCGCCGATCGCCGTGCACGTCTACGTGAACGGCCGGCCGACCACCGCGGTGACGGCGAACGGCGCGGACGGCCGCAGCACCGGCGCGTGGCCGTATCACGGCGCCACGCACGGCTTCTCGGCCGACCTGACGCTCACCGACGGCACCCACCGCGTCTGCGCCTACGGGATCAACGCCGGCGGGACGCCGGGGCGCAGCGCGCTGCTCGGCTGCCGGGACGTCGTCGTGCGGCACTCCCCGACCGGCCAGCTGCAGGCCGTGTCGGCGCCCGCACCGGGTGCCCTGCGCGCCAGCGGCTGGGCGCTCGACCCCGACGTCGCCGGCCCGGTCGAGGTGCACCTGTACCTCGACGGCAAGCCCGTGCGCGCCGTCAAGGCCGGTCTCCGCAACCCCGTCTCGCTGCGCTGGTGGCCCCACCACGGTGAGGACCACGGCTTCGTCGTCGACGTCCCCGCCTCCGCCGGCACGCACTCGCTCTGCGCCTATGCGCTGAACGCCGGCGGCACCCCCGGTGGCAGCGTCAGACTGGGCTGCCGGTCGGTGACGGCGTCATAGCGCCGCCCCGCCGCACCCGAGGAGGTCCTGTGCGCACGAACACCCCGCTCCGCCGTCGCGCGGCCGTCACGGCCGTGGCCCTCGTGACCGCCGCCGGTCTGCTGCCCGCGGCGGTGCTCACCGCGGGACCGGCCGCGGCCGAGACGGTGCACCCCCGCGCCGCGGCCTGGACCGTCGCCGGTCACGGCTGGGGGCACGGCCGCGGCATGTCGCAGCACGGGGCGCTCGGCGCCGCCCAGAACGGCAAGGGATACGGCGAGATCGTCTCCTTCTACTACCCGGGCACCACGCTCACGCCGGTGGACACCTCCCAGGACTGGATCCGGGTGCTGCTCACCGCCGACTGGAAGAAGGAGCTGAGCTCCCCGCCGCTGTCGCCGAGCCTGCAGGTGGACTACGCGGCCGGGCTCACCGCCCACGCCGGCGGTCGCTCCATGCCCCTGGGCTTGGCGGATCTGTGGCAGGTGGTGCGGGTCGGCAGCCGCTCGAGCGACCGGCTCGTGCTGCAGAGCTTCGCGAACGGCCAGTGGACGAGCCACCGGATGCCCGGTGACACCGACATCTACAACGCGGGCCCGATCGCGTTCACCAGCACGAGCGGCGTGCTGCGCCGCATCTACCCGACCGGGCAGACCCGCGACTACCGCAACGAGCTGCGTGCCGTCGACGCCGGCAGCGGGCTCGCCGTGGTGAACCACCTGCTCATGGAGCCCTACCTCAAGGCGGTCGTGCCGGCGGAGATGCCGGCGAGCTGGCACCTCGAGGCGCTCAGGGCGCAGTCGGTGGCGGCGCGCAGCTACTCCAGCCGGGTCCGCGCCGACGCGCGCAAGGCCAACCCCTCGGGCGCCTGGGACATCTGCGACAGCACCCAGTGCCAGGTCTACGGCGGCGTCGGCTCCGAGGACCCCCGCACCAACGGCGCGGTCGACGCCACCGCCGGGCGCACGCTGATGTACGGCGGCTACCCGGTGTTCGCCGAGTTCTCCTCCTCCAACGGCGGCTGGACCGTCGCCGGCAAGCACCCGTACCAGGTCGCGAAGCACGACCCCTACGACGGCCTCGCCGGCGGGTCGGTGCATCGCTGGAGCGCGAAGCTCACGCCCGCCGACCTGGAGAAGCGGTTCCCGCAGCTCGGCACGCTGACCCGGCTGCGGGTCGTCACCCGCGACGGCAACGGCGACTGGGGCGGTCGGGTGCTGACCGTCGTGCTCGAGGGCGTCAAGGACGGCGCCGCCACGTCCGTCACCACCACGGGGCGCGAGGTCTACCTCTCCCGGCCGTGGCCGTCGGTGGGTGACGGGCTGAGGTCGAACTGGTGGACCATCACCGGCTCCACCTCCGACCCCGTCGGCTCGCTCGACCTGGTCCGGTCCGGCCCGACCGGCGAGCGGATCGCCGGCTGGGCGCTGGACCGCGACGCCGACGTCAACCTGCGGGTGCACGTGTACGTCGACGGCCGCGGCACCATCGC
>DATMJH010000548.1:0-4378 GCA_035554015.1 Mycobacteriales bacterium | reverse complement strand
GCTAGGACGTCACCCGATAGGCGTCGTAGACGCCCTCGACACCGCGCACCTGGTTGAGCAGGTGACCCAGGTGCTTGGGGTCACCCATCTCGAAGGTGAAGCGCGACACCGCGACGCGGTCACGCGTCGTGGTCACGGTCGCCGACAGGATGTTCACGTGTGCGTCCGACAGGACGCGGGTGACGTCCGACAGCAGCCGGGTGCGGTCGAGCGCCTCCACCTGGATGGCGACGAGGAACAGCGACCCCGCGGTGGGTGCCCACTCGACGTCGACGACCCGCTCCTGCGCCGCCAGCAGTGGGCCGGCGTTGACGCAGTCGTGCCGGTGCACCGAGACCCCGCGACCTCGCGTCACGAACCCGACGATCGAGTCGCCCGGCACGGGTGTGCAGCACTTGGCGAGCTTGACCCACACGTCGCTGACGCCCTTGACGACGACGCCCGGGTCGCCGGTGACGCGGGTCTTGGGCGCCGGGCGGGTGGGCACCGCCGTCTCGGCGAGGTCCTCGACCGCCCCCTCGGCGCCGCCCAGCGCCGTCATCACCTTCTGCACCACCGACTGCGCTGCCAGCCGGCCCTCGCCGATCTCGACGTAGAGCGCCGTGACGTCGGACAGGTGCAGGTCCTTGACGATGGTGGGCAGCGCCTCCCCGGCGAGCACCCGCTGCAAGGGCAGTCCCTGCTTGCGCACCGCCCGCGCGAGCGCCTCCTTGCCGGCCTCGACGGCGTCCTCGCGGCGCTCCTTGGCGAACCACTGGCGGATCTTGTTGCGGGCCCGCGGGCTCTTGACGAACTGCAGCCAGTCACGCGAGGGGTGCGCTCCCTCGGCCTTGCTCGTGAAGATCTCGACGACGTCGCCGTTGTCGAGCGTCGACTCCAGCGGCACCAGCCGGCCGTTGACCCGGGCGCCGATGCAGCGGTGGCCGACCTCGGTGTGCACGGCGTAGGCGAAGTCGACCGGCGTCGCGCCGGTCGGCAGCGACACGACGTCGCCCTTCGGCGTGAACACGAAGACCTCGGTGGAGTGCAGGTCGTAGCGCAGTGAGTCGAGGAACTCCCCCGGGTCGGCCGCCTCCTTCTGCCAGTCGAGCAGCTGGCGCAGCCAGGTCATGTCGTCGCCCTTGACCGACGGTGCGGAGCCGGCGCCGTCCTTGGGCCCGCCCTCCTTGTACTTCCAGTGGGCGGCGATGCCGTACTCGGCCCGCTTGTGCATCTCGACCGTGCGGATCTGCATCTCGACCGGCTTGCCCTGCGGGCCGATCACGGTCGTGTGCAGCGACTGGTACATGTTGAACTTGGGCATCGCGATGTAGTCCTTGAACCGGCCGGGGACCGGTGACCACAGCGCGTGGATGGTGCCCAGGGCGGCGTAGCAGTCGCGCACCGAGTCGACGAGCACGCGGATGCCGACGAGGTCGTAGATGTCGGTGAAGTCGCGACCGCGCACGATCATCTTCTGGTAGATCGAGTAGTAGTGCTTCGGTCGGCCGGTGACGGTCGCCCGGATCTTGGCGGACTTCAGGTCCGCCTGCACCTTCTCGACCACCTGGGCGAGCTGCGTGTCGCGCGACGGCGCGCGGTCGGCGACGAGCCGCACGATCTCGTCGTAGCGCTTCGGGTACAGCGTCGCGAACGCCAGGTCCTCGAGCTCCCACTTGATGGTGTTCATGCCGAGCCGGTGGGCCAGCGGCGCGAAGATCTCGAGCGTCTCGCGCGCCTTGCGCTCCTGCTTCTCGACCGGCAGGTGCCGCAGCGTGCGCATGTTGTGCAGCCGGTCGGCGAGCTTGATGACGAGCACCCGCGGGTCGCGCGCCATCGCCACGACCATCTTGCGGATCGTCTCGGCCTCGGCGGCCATCGCCTCGCCGCCGAACTGCACCTTGTCGAGCTTGGTGACGCCGTCGACCAGGTGGGCGACGTCGGCGCCGAACTCGCGCTCGACGTCGGCGAGCCGGAACGGGGTGTCCTCGACGACGTCGTGCAGCAGCGCGGCGACCAGCGTCGTGGTGTCCATGCCGAGCTCGGCGAGGATCGTCGTGACGGCCAGCGGGTGGGTGATGTACGGGTCGCCGCTGCGGCGGGTCTGCCCCGCGTGCGCCTGCTCGGCGACGAGGTAGGCGCGCACCACCGGGCGCAGGTCGGCCTTGGGGTGGCTGGCGCGGATGGTGCGCGACAGCGGCTCGAGCACCGGCGGCACGCCGCCGGGCTTCGTGGCGGTCAGCCGGGCGAGCCGGGCGCGGACGCGGCGACCGGTGGGCGGCCCGGCAACGGCGCGGTCGACCTCGGGCGCCGGTTCGGCCATCGGCTCGGACGCAGCGTCCGACGCCGAGCCGGGCCGGGCGTACATCGGGCCGACGTAGCTGTTCGGGTGCGGTGCCGGCGTCTCGACCGGTGCCGCACTGGGCGCGGCGTCGTCGCCCGGCGCAGGTGCGGCCTCACCCGGCGCAGGAGCGGCCTCGCCCGGCGCACGTGCGGCCTCGCCCGGCGCAGGTGCGGCCTCGGCGGGCGGTCCGTCGACGGGCTCGGTCGCCGGCACCGGCGCCGGCTCGGGCGGGCGCGGCAGCGGACCGGCCGGCGCACCGCTCACGGTGCCCGCCTGCCTGCCGTCGACCGCCACGTCGGCTCCTGTCCAGCGAGGATCCAGGCAACCAGTGTAGGGAGCCGGCGCCGCGCCGGCTCAGTACGACAGGAGGGCGTGGACGTCCACGTCGGGGTGCTCGCGGGCCAGGGTCGCCCGGCCGTCGAGGAAGCACAGCTCCATCAGCACCGACAGCCCGACGGGCACCGCGCCGGCAGCCCGCACGAGCCCGACCGCCGCGGCGGCGGTGCCGCCGGTGGCCAGCACGTCGTCGACGACGAGCACCCGCTCCCCCGGCGCGAACGCGTCGCGGTGCACCTGGATGGTGGCGGAGCCGTACTCGAGGTCGTAGGTGATCTCGTGGGTGTCCTTGGGCAGCTTGCCGGCCTTGCGCACCGGCACGAACCCGGCGCCGAAGTGGTAGGCGACCGGCGCCCCGAGCAGGAACCCGCGCGCCTCGATCCCGGCCACCTTGTCGACCGTGCCGCGCCCGTGGTGGGCGACGACGGCGTCGACGGCCGCGGCGAAGGCGACGTGATCGGCCAGCAGCGGGGAGATGTCCTTGAACACGACGCCCGGCGACGGGAAGTCGGGCACGTCAACGACGCGCGAGCGCAGCAGCGCCGGCAGGTCGAGAGGCATCAGGCGGGGTCCGGCGGCGCGCCGTCCCCGTCGACGGCCGCGCCGTCGAGCACGCGCACGACGACGGACCGCTCGAAGGTCGCCCGCACGCCAGGGGCGATCTCGAGCACCACGGTGTCGCCGCCGGTCTCCACCACCGTCGCGTGCAGCCCGGCGGTCGTGACGACGCGGCTCCCGACGCCGATCGCCGACTGCACCGCCGCCAGCTGCTTGGCCCGGGCCCGCTGCGGCCGGATCAGCAGCAGGTACATGCCGACCAGCAGCACGACGAAGAACAGCAGCGAGGACGTCCCGCTGCCCCCGGACTCGGCGGCCATCAGCATCCGGCGGAGTCTAGAGGGCGGTCAGCCCGCTCCGCCCATCTCGAGCGGCAGCTGAGCCGGCCCGAGCGGCGGGGCGAGCCCGAGGTGCGTCCACGCCGCCGGGGTGGCGACGCGTCCGCGTGGCGTCCGGGCGACGAGGCCGCTGCGGACGAGGAACGGCTCGGCGACGTCCTCGACCGTCTCGGGCTCCTCGTTCACGGCGACCGCCAGCGTCGACAGCCCCACCGGACCACCGCCGAAGCGGCGGACGAGCGCGTCCAGCACCGCCCGGTCGAGGCGGTCGAGCCCGAGCTCGTCGACGTCGTACAGCGCGAGCGCCGCCCGGGCCACCTCGCGCGTGACGACGCCGTCCGCGCGCACCTCGGCGAAGTCGCGGACCCGGCGCAGCAGGCGGTTGGCGATGCGCGGCGTGCCGCGCGAGCGGCCGGCGACCTCGGCCGCGCCGTCGGCACGCAGGTCGACCCCGAGCAGGCCGGCCGAGCGCGCGAGCACCCGCTCGAGCTCGGCCGGCGTGTACGGCTCCATGTGCGCGGTGAAGCCGAAGCGGTCGCGCAGCGGGCCGGTGAGCAGGCCGGCCCGCGTCGTGGCCGCGACCAGCGTGAACGGCTCGACCTCGAGCGGGATGGCCGTGGCGCCGGGCCCCTTGCCGACGACGACGTCGACGCGGAAGTCCTCCATGGCCATGTAGAGGAGCTCCTCGGCAGGGCGCGCCATGCGGTGCACCTCGTCGATGAACAGGACCTCGCCCGGCTGCAGGGAGGTGACGAGCGCCGCGAGGTCGCCCGCCCGCTCGAGCGCGGGGCCGCTGGTGATGCGGATGCCCGCCCCCAGCTCT
>DATMJH010000547.1:0-10906 GCA_035554015.1 Mycobacteriales bacterium | reverse complement strand
GGGATGCGCACCGCGCCCGGCCGCCGGCCGGGCGCGGTGCGCATCCCCGTGCGGCACGTCCGCCGGCCGGGCCGCTGACCGGCGTGGCGCTGAAGCCCGCCCCGGTCGCCGGGCTCAGCGCTCGAACAGCGCCAGCTGCCGGCTCCGCGTCGTGTCGTCGACGGCACCGCGCCGCTGGTGCAGCAGCGCGTTGACCTCACCGCCGACCAGGAGCGCGACGCTCAGCAGGTACACCCACAGCATGACGATGACGCCGCCGCCGAAGGCGCCGAGCACCGGGTTGCGGTCGGCGGCGAGGGCGAGGTACAGCCGCAGGCCGGCGCTGGCGAGGACCCACAGCACCACGGCCAGGAAGGCGCCGGGCAGCGCGTCGCGCCAGCGGAGCGTCCGGCAGGGCGCGATGCGGTACAGCGTCGCGGCCCAGCCGACGAGGAGCAGCACGAGCACCGGTACCCGCGCGACGTCCCACGACCAGGCGAAGACCTCGCCCAGGCCGATGACGTCGGCGACGCGGCGTCCTGAGCCGAGCAGCGGCCCGACGACGAACGCGCCGAGCGCGAGCACCAGCAGCACGAGGCTGCCCAGGGCGAGCCACAGCCCGAGCACCCGCCGGCGCAGCCAGCTCCGGCCCTCTTCGGCGTCGTAGGCGAGGTTGAGCGCGTTGACCGCGACCGAGAACTCGCCGGACAGGGTGAACAGCGCGCCGATCGTCGCCGCCGTCAGCAGGCCGCCCCGGCGCTCCTCGAACAGGCTCTCGACGGCCTCGACGGCGTCGGCCGCCTCGTCGCTCAGCACCAGTCGCAGCCCGCTCACGACCCGGTCCTGCGCCTCGTCGGCGAGCTGGGCGCCGACGACGACGTCGAGCAGGCCGAGCAGCGAGACCGCGACGAGCAGGCCCGGGAACAGGCTGAGCACGGCGAAGAAGGCCGTCTCGGCGGCGAGCCCCGGCACCCGGTCCTCGTCCGCCTCGCGCACCAGCTGCCGGACGAACAGCCACATCCGTCCGACCACGCCGTGCACCGAGCGCGAACTGCCCATGCCGGCTTCCGTGCCCCGCCGCCGTCCTCGCACGCATCGACCGGGGCCCGGTGGGAACGCGGACGGGCATGAGCGACCTCGGCCTGCGCGACCTCGCCGCTCCGCTGCGCACGTCCGCCGACCTCGATCCGCTGCTCGAGCGCGTCGGCGACGCGCGCATCGTGCTGCTCGGTGAGGCGTCGCACGGCACCTCCGAGTACTACGCCTGGCGGGCCGCGCTGACCCAGCGGCTGGTCGAGGAGAAGGGCTTCGGCTTCGTCGCGGTGGAGGGCGACTGGCCCGACTGCTACGAGCTGAACCGGTGCGTCAAGCGGCGTCCCGGTGCCGCGCGGTCGCCGCGCGAGGTGCTCGACGGGTACGAGCGTTGGCCGACGTGGATGTGGGCCAACGAGGAGGTCGTCGCCTTCGCGCAGTGGCTGCGCGAGCACAACGCCGGGCGCGCCGAGGAGGAGCTCGTCGGCTTCTACGGGCTCGACGTCTACAGCCTGTGGGACTCCGTGCGCGCCGTGCTCGAGTACCTGCAGCAGCACGAGCCGCAGCACGTCGACGCCGCGCTGGACGCCGTGCGCTGCTTCGAGCCCTACCGCGACGACGCGCAGGAGTACGCCTTCGCCAGCCGGTTCTCACCGTCGTCGTGCGAGCCCGCGGTCGTGCAGCTGCTGACGACGCTGTGCGCCGAGCGCGGTGCGGTGCAGCACGACGGCGACCCGGAGGCACGCTTCTCGGCCGAGCAGAACGCGGCCGTCGCGGCAGGGGCTGAGCGCTACTACCGCGCCATGGTGCGCGGCTCCGCCGAGTCGTGGAACGTCCGCGACGTGCACATGCAGGACACGCTCGACCGGCTGCTCGACCACACCGGCGGCAGGGCGGTGGTGTGGGAGCACAACACGCACGTCGGTGACGCGCGAGCCACCGACATGGCCGCCGCCGGCATGGTCAATGTCGGCCAGCTCAGCCGCGAGCGGCACGACGGCGACGTCGTCGCCGTCGGGTTCGGCGGCTACCGCGGCGGTGTCGTCGCCGCCGACCGCTGGGGTGCGCCGATGCGGCGGATGCCGGTGCCGCCGGCGCGCGAGGGCTCCCTGGAGGCGCTGCTGCACGAGCAGGTCGGCCACGACGCGCTGCTGGTGTTCCCCGAGCGAGGTCGGCCCGCCGAGCTGACCCGGCGGCTCGACCACCGTGCGATCGGCGTCGTCTACGCCCCGGAGCGGGAGCGGTGGGGCAACTACGTGCCGACGGTGCTGGGGCAGCGCTACGACGCGTTCCTCTGGTTCGAGGACACCCGCCCGCTGCGGCCGCTGCACCGTGAGCCCGACAGCGAGGGCGAGCACGACACCTGGCCGTGGGCGGTGTGAGTCACCGGGCCAGGAGCCGGCGCACCTCGTCGTCGGAGGTCTGCGCGAAGTCGACGTAGAACGCGCCGACGGCGCCGAACCCGTCCGGCGCGAGCAGGCACACGACGTCGTCGGCCCGCTCGGCCACCCGCCGGCACGCCTCCGGCGCGCCGACGGGGGCTGCCACCACCACGCGCTCCGGCCCGAGCGCCCGGACGGCCTCCACGGCGGCGAGCACGGTGGCGCCGGTGGCGAGGCCGTCGTCGACGAGCACGGCGGTGCGGCCGCCGACGTCGGCGGGCTGCCGGTCGCCGCGGTACTCGCGCTCCCGCCGCTCGAGCTCGGCCTGCTCCTCGGCGGCGACCCGCTCGACGGCGTCCGGTGGGACGCCGAGCCGCCGGACGACGGCATCGTTCATGACGCGGACGCCGCCGCTCGCGATCGCGCCCATGGCGAGCTCCCGGTGCCCCGGCGTGCCGAGCTTGCGCACGACGAAGACGTCCAGCGGCGCCTGCAGCGCGGCGGCGACCTCCGCCGCGACCGGCACGCCGCCGCGGGGCAGTCCCAGCACGACGGCGTCGGCGGCCGCGAGCCGCTCGCGCACCGCCGCGCCCAGCGCGCGGCCGGCGTCGGTGCGGTCGGCGAACCTCACAGCGGCACGGCGTCGCGCGGCCCGACGGTGCGGTAGTCGGTGCCGTCCGGCGCGAGCTGGGTGAGCTGGCCGTACCAGATCTGCGGCTGCGCGAGCACGGCGTCGTGCACCGGGAACGCGACCCGTGGCCGCACCGCGCGCAGCAGGTCGACCGACTCGACCAGCTTCAGCCACGGCGCGTCGGTCGGCAGGCCGAGCACCTCCACGTCCGCCTCGGGCACCGTCAGCGCATCGCCGGGCGTGAAGAACCGCTCACCGACCAGGTAGCCGACGTTCGGGATGCGCGGGATGTCGGGGTGGATGACGGCGTGCTGCACGCCGTGGACCTGCACGCTCGTGCCGAGGTCGAGCCGGTCGCCCTCACGCACCACGGTGCACGGCACGTCGAGCTGCCGGCCGGTGCCCTCGTCGCAGTGCAGGCGCGCGTCGGGGTTGGCCTCGAGCAGTGCGGGGAGCCGGTCACGGTCGAGGTGGTCGGGGTGCTGGTGCGTGACGAGCACGCCGGTCAGGCCGCGCAGCTCCTCGAAGCCGGACGAGAACACGCCCGGGTCGAGCAGCAGCCGCGCCTCGCCGTCCTCCACGAGCAGGCAGGAGTGGCCGAAGCGGGTGATGCGCACGCGGCAGTCCTACCGCAGCCGGGGGGTGCGGCACACCTCGTCGCCGGCACGTGTCACCGTGCGGGGACCCGATCCGTGGAGGTCGCACCGTGTGGTGGTCCGTGCTCACCGGCAGGCTCGAGCAGGCGAAGGCGCTCGACCCGGCGGCCGACGTCGTCAGCGGCGTGGCCGGCCGGGTGCTGCGCAAGGGTCCGGTCAAGGACCTGCTGCACGGCACCTGGCTCGGCCACCCGGTGCACCCGCTACTCATCGCCGTGCCCATCGGCTTCTGGTCCGGCGCGACGCTGCTCGACCTCACCGGTCAGCCCGTCGCCGCGCGGCGGCTGGTCGGCGCCGGCGTGCTGGCCGCCGGGCCGACGGCCGCGACGGGGATGGCGGACTACAGCGAGCTCGGCACCGCCAAGCGCCCGAAGCGGGTCGGTCTCGTGCACGCCGTCGCGAACTGGGCGACGATCGGCGTGCAGCTGGCGAGCTGGCGGGCGAGGTCGCGCGGCGAGCACGTCAAGGGCGCGGCGCTGTCGCTCGCGGCGATGGGCGGTCTGGCCGTCGGCGGGTACCTGGGCGGGCACCTGGCGTACAGCCAGGCCGTCGGCGTCAACCGCAACGCCGACGTGCGGCTCTCGCCGCGCGACTGGGCCGACGTCGCCGCCGACGCCGACGTCGTCGAGGGTCAGCCGCTGCGCGTGACCGCGGCCAAGCAGCCGGTCGTGCTGGTGCGCCGGGGCGGCGTGGTGCACGCGCTCGGCGCGACGTGCAGCCACTGGGGCGGCCCGCTCGACGAGGGCTCGGTGGACGGCGACTGCATCGTGTGCCCGTGGCACGGCAGCGCCTTCCGGCTCGCTGATGCGGGGGTGGTGCGCGGGCCGGCGACGTCGCCGCAGCCGCTGTACGACGTGCGCGTCGTCGACGGCCGGGTGCAGGTGCGGGCGCGCGCGGCGGCTTCGCAGAAGGCGCTGCGGTAGGCAGACGCGCGTCCGGATCCGGGGCCGCGGCGGGCCCGCTGATGCCCTCGAGCGCTCGCGACAGCCCGGGGGAGGTGAGATCGACCCGGCACTTCCCCCGCCGTGTCGCGATCCTGCCGGACCCGGCAGGCGTCCCTGCGCGCGAGACGCCGGGGGAAGCAGCGCATCGATCACTCTCCCCCCGCCGTCTCGCCACGGGAGGCATTCATCTGCCCCGGCGCGAACGGCCGTGACGGTCTGGGCTTCGGCGCCTGAACCGCCCGGGGTGCGGCAAGAAGCGGACGCACCTTGGGGCGAGCCGCTGCGCCACCAGCGGAGGTCTTACTTGCCGGACCAGGCCTGGCTGCCGTCGCGGCTGCGGCGCCTCAGGCCTCCGGAGCCACCCCGATCCGGCGCAGCAGGAAGACGCAGGCGACGGCGTAGTCGTTGTCCGCCGTCTCCCGCTCGAGCCGCGCCCAGTCGACCTGCTCGCGCAGCGCCCGGGCGACGGGCAGCACCGTGCCGTAGTCGCACGACTGCTCCGACAGCGCGTTCAGCTTGGTCACCAGCACGTCGGTCGCCTCGAGCACCGGCATGTGCACCGACAGCACGTCGACGACGCTCGCGCGGTCGATGACCTCCCGCGTGACCGGCCGGCCGGTCAGCTCGAAGATGACGTCGACCATCGCGCCGTCGGCGAACACCTTGACGAGCCAGTCCTCGGCGGGGCGCACGACCTCCAGGCCGGCGTCCGAGAGGGCGCGGGCCGCGTCGTCGACGTCGGCCGGCAGCACCACCAGGTCGGCGTCGTGGTCGGGCTCGGGGCCGCCCCGCGCCCACGCGGCGTAGCCGCCGGCGACGGCGAACGGGATGTCGGCGCGCTTGAGCGCGCCCGCGGTGCGCTTGAGCGTCTCGCGCAGCGCCTGCTGCTCGTCCGGGCCGGCCACCCCCGCCCCGTACCCCGGTCGACGGGGACGAACGCGTAGCCGCAGGCAGACAGGGGGAGGGGACCGGTCGTGCGTGTCGCGACCTTCAACATCCTGCACGGCCGCTCGCCCGCGGACGGGCGGGTCGACCCCGGCCGGCTGGCCGCCGCCGTCCGGGCGCTCGACGTCGACGTGCTCGCGCTGCAGGAGGTCGACCGGGACCAGCCGCGCTCGGACCGGCTGGACCTGACGGCCGTCGCGCGCGAGGCGATGGGCGCAGTCGACGCCCGCTTCGTGGCGGCGATGACGGGCGAGCCCGGCACGTGGGTCGGTGCCACCGGGCAGGAGCAACCGGGGTCTGCGGGGTACGGCATCGCGCTGCTGTCCCGGCTGCCGGTGCGCGGGTGGCAGGTCGTGCGCCTGCCGGCGCTCGGCTTCTCCGTGCCGATGCGCTTCCGCGGCGCGCGGCCGGCCCTGGTGCGCGACGAGCCGCGCGTGGCGGCGGTGGCGGTGGTCGACAGCCCGCTCGGCGAGCTCGCCGTCGCCGGCACGCACCTGTCGTTCCTGCCGGGCTGGAACGCCTTCCAGCTGCGCCGGCTGGTGCGCGCGCTCGGTCGGCACCGCGGGCCGGCGGTGCTGATGGGTGACCTGAACATGTCGACGGCGGCGGCCCGCCGCACCACGGGCTACCGGCCGCTCGCCGCGGGCCGCACCTTCCCGGTGGAGGCGCCGCGCAGCCAGATCGACCACGTGCTCGGCCGCGGCGTGAGCTGCTCGCGCGACGCCCGCACGCACGCCTTCGAGCTGTCGGACCACCGGGCGCTGTCGGTCGAGCTGTGCTGATCCTGCCCGGATCGTCACGATCTGGTTCCCGCAGCCCGGCAGGAGACCCGGCCCCGACGTCGTAACTGACGGCACCGGTGCATCACTGCTGCCGCGATCGAGGGAGACCCCCGTGCGTCGTCTGGTCCTGTCCGTGTCCGCTCTCGCCCTGGCGGCGACGGCCCTGCCGGGCCTGGCGTCCGACGACGCCCTGGCTCTGGTCCAGGAGCCGCTCGGCGTCGGCGGGTTCCAGTCCGAGAACGTGGAGTACATCGGCACGCTGCCGATCGCGCCGGGCATCGGCGGGCGCGTGCTCACGGTCGAGGGCAAGCAGCGGCTGTACATGACCGGCAGCCAGGGCCTGTACATCTTCGACCTCACCGACCCCGAGCTGCCCGTGCCGATCGGCACCTACCACCTGCCGCACTTCCAGAACGAGGACGTCGACGTCAGCGACGACGGCTCGCGGGTGATCATCTCGACGGACACCGCCGGGGTCGACCGCAGCGGCAGCCGGTCGAACGGCATCCACGTCCTCGACACGAGCAACCCGGGCGCGATCAAGCGGGTCGGGTTCGTCGGCGAGAGCAACCACACGACGACGTGCGCCGACGCCGCCTGCCAGTGGCTCTACGGCTCGGGCGGCGGCATCTACGACGCCAGGGACGCGGCGAACATCAAGCGCGTCGGCGAGTGGAAGCCGCGCAACCTCGACGACGGCACCCCCGTCAGCGGCGGGCACGCGCTCAACCGCGACGAGAGCGGCCTGATGATCAGCGACACCAACCCGCGGTTGGTGCTGGACGTCAGCAACCCGGCGGAACCGGTCGTGGTCGCCGCCGGCAAGGCGTCGGTGAAGCTGCCCGACGGCCTGCTGCAGCACAACAACGTGCGGCTCGGCGCCACCGAGTGGCAGCCGCGCGCCGAGGGTGACGACTCGCCCGAGCTGCGTGCCGGCGAGCTGTTCGTCGGCAACTCCGAGAGCAACGTCCGCGCGCAGTGCGGCGCGAACGCCGGCGGCCTGTCGTCGTGGAGCATGAAGGACTTCGACAAGGGCGCGCCGCTGCAGCAGCTCGAGGTGTTCCGCCCCGTCAACGGCACCTGGGCGAACGGCGACCCGGCGGTCAACGCGCTGGGCTGCTCCGGTCACTGGTTCACCGTCCGCGACGGCATGATCGCCGCCTCCTGGTACGAGCACGGCGTCCGGTTCATCGAGGTGACGCCGGGGGGCTCGTTCGTGCAGAAGGGCTACTTCCAGCCGGTCGCGACCGAGGCCGGCGCCGCCCACTGGGTGGTCGGTGCCGACGGCAGCGAGTACGTCTACTCGATGGACTACGCCCGCGGCATCGACATCCTGAAGTTCGACCGCGGCGGCGAGGTGCCGAGCGAGCAGCAGTTCGTCGCCTCGTGGCTGGCCAACCTGGGCACGCAGGGCGTCGCGAGCGTCGTCGAGCGCAACCTGTGCCGCGCGGCGATGCAGGGCCACGACGAGCACGTCGCCGCCGGCCTGACCGGCTGAGCCGGGGCCGCCCGTCGCTCAGCGGCGGCGGGCGGGCACGATCGGGCGGTGACCGACACCCCGCCGCCCGCCGACGGCACCGGCTTCGCCGACCTCGGCCTCAAGCCGGAGCTGCTCGAGGCGCTCACCGCGCTGGGCTACGAGGAGCCGACGCCGGTGCAGCGCGAGGCGGTGCCGCTGCTGCTCGACGGCCGCGACCTGCTCGGCCAGGCGGCGACCGGCACCGGCAAGACCGCCGCGTTCGCGCTGCCGCTGCTGCACCGGCTGCAGCCCGGCACCGGGCCGCAGGCGCTGGTGCTCGCGCCGACCCGTGAGCTCGCCGTGCAGGTGTCGGAGGCGGTGCACAAGTACGGCCGGCGGCTGGGCGCCCGGGTCGTCCCGGTGTACGGCGGGCAGCCGATCGGCCGTCAGCTGCGGGCGCTCGAGCAGGGCGTCGACGTCGTCGTCGCGACGCCGGGTCGCGCGGTCGACCACCTCGACCGCGGCACGCTGCGGCTCGACGATGTGCGGACCGTGGTGCTCGACGAGGCCGACGAGATGCTCGACATGGGCTTCGCCGACGACCTCGACCGGATCCTGTCGGCGCTGCCGGAGCAGCGGCAGACCGTGCTGTTCTCGGCGACGCTCCCCAAGCGGATCGACGGGCTCGCGCGCAAGCACCTGCGCGACCCGGTGCGCATCAGCATCGCCCGCGAGACAGCCGCCGCCGGGGAGCCGCCGAAGGTGCGGCAGACCGCCTACGTCGTGCCGCGCGCGGCCAAGCCGGCCGCCCTCGGCCGGGTGCTCGACCTCGAGTCGCCGACCTCGGCGATCGTGTTCTGCCGCACCCGCGAGGAGGTCGACACGCTCACCGAGACCCTCAACGGCCGCGGCTACCGCGCCGAGGCGCTGCACGGCGGCATGGACCAGGCCCAGCGCGACCGCGTCATGGGCCGGCTGCGCGGCGGCACCGCCGACCTGCTCGTCGCCACCGACGTCGCCGCGCGCGGGCTCGACGTCGAGCAGCTGACGCACGTCGTGAACTACACGGTGCCGTCGTCGCCGGAGACCTACACGCACCGCATCGGCCGGGTCGGCCGCGCCGGCCGCGAGGGGGTGGCGGTGACCCTCGCCGAGCCGCGCGAGCACCGGATGCTCAAGACGATCGAGCGCGTCGCGGGGGTGCGCATCACGGTCGAGAAGGTGCCGACCGTCGCCGACCTGCGGGCCCGGCGGCTGGAGCTGACCCGCGCCGCGCTGCGGGAGAGCCTGCTCGCCGACGACCTCGACCGGTTCCGCCCCGTCGTCGAGGCGCTGTCCGACGAGTTCGACGTCGTGGAGGTCGCGCTGGCGGCGGTGAAGCTGGCGCACGAGGCGACCGCGACGTCCGACGACGAGCAGGAGATCCCCGCCGTCGCGGTGCGGGAGGACCGACCGCCGCGCGCGGACGACCGGCCGGCGCGCACCGACGCCCGGCCGGCGCGCACCGACCCGCCGGTGCACCGCTCCACCGGCGCGCCGATGGCGCGGCTGTTCGTCGGGCTCGGCCGCAGCGCCGGCATGCGGCCGCAGGACCTCGTGGGTGCCATCGCGGGGGAGTCGCAGCTGCGCGGCAAGGACGTCGGCGCGATCGAGATCGCCGAGCGGTTCTCGCTCGTCGAGGTGCCGGAGGCGTCCGCGGACGACGTCGTGACGGCGCTGCGCGGCGCCGTGATCAGGGGACGGCGGCCGGCGGTGCGGCGCGACCGGCGGTGACCCGCCCGGCGGGCTGCTCGAGCCGTGCCCGCACGGCCGCCAGCACCGACTCCGGGTCGGCGGCGAGCTCGGCGACCGGCTCGCCGTCGACGAGCACCGACCCGGCGCGCAGCCCGGCCCGGACCCGATGCAGCAGGTCCGGCCCGCGCAGGTGCGCGCGGCGCGCGTCGGCCGTCAGAGCCGGGAGCAGCCAGGCCCAGTTGCCGGCGTCGACGACCTCCACCGCGACGTCGCGGGGCAGCGCAGCGCGCAGCATCCGGTAGACCGCGCCGTCGGGATCACCACGGTGGCTGCTACCGCAGCCGCCTCCCTCGTCGAACACCCGGACGTCGGCCGAGCAGCAGCCGCCGCCGGCCCGGCCGCGCCGGCTGCCGACGAGGACCACCCGGGAGGTGCTCAGCGCTCCGCACCCGGTCGGTCGGCGTTCGCGCGTGCGATCTCGGACGGCTCGCCCTCCGGCAACCGGTCCGCCGGCCGGTCGCGCCAGGCGGCCCGCAGCGCCACGGCGGCCTCGGCGATGAGCCACAGCGCGAGCACGAAGATGACCAGGTCGAGCGGGGCCAGCACCCACTGATCGTCGCGGACGAAGTTGCGCAGGTTGACCACCAGGGCCCACGACGTCATCGCGAGCAGGAACACCAGCGGCACCACCACCGCGGCGGGGTTGCGCCCGCGCCGCACCACCCACACGGCGATGACGGACAGCGCGAGCCCGGCGGTGAGCTGGTTGGTCGTGCCGAACAGCTGCCACAGCACGCCGAAGGTGTAGCCCGCCTCGCCGCCACCGGGCAGCAGTGCCATGCCGAGCGGGATGAGCACCGCGATCGCCGTGGCGAGGGTGAGGTTGCGCGAGACGGCACGCACGCCGACCTGCTCGGCGATCTCCTGCACGACGTACCGCTGCAGCCGCACGCCGGTGTCCATCGTCGTCGCGGCGAAGCTGATGACGACGACGGCGGCGAAGATGGTGGCCAGGTCGAGCGGGACGCCCAGGTTGCTGGCGAACTCCGCCACGCCGCGCACGAAGTTGCCGGTCGCTCCGCCCGACGCCGTCGCGAAGTCGGGGTAGAGCTCGTCCCAGTCCGCCGTCGACGCGGCGACGCCGGCCGTCGTCGCGAGGACGGCGCCGGTGGCGAGCGACCCCTCCCCGATGGCCCCCATGTAGCCCACGTACCTGGCGTCGGGCTCCTTGTCGAGCTGCTTGGACGACGTCCCGGAGGCGACGAGGGAGTGGAAGCCGGAGATCGCGCCGCACGCGACGGTGATGAACAGGAACGGGAAGAAGCTCGGCGAGCCCTCGGGCACGTCGTTGACCAGCGGCGC
>DATMJH010000546.1:0-5312 GCA_035554015.1 Mycobacteriales bacterium | reverse complement strand
CCTCCCTCCCCTGCGTCTGCGTCCTGGCACACGCGCCCCGCAGTCCCGGTCGGACGTCCGGGAGGCAGGATCGCCCCCATGACGACGACGAGCGGGCTGCCGCTGATCGGTTTCGGGCTGCCGGTGTCGGGGAGCTGGGCGACGCCGACGACGATGCGCCGGGTGGCCACCCGCGCCGAGGCCCTCGGCTACGCGTCGCTGTGGAGCTTCCAGCGGGTGCTCTACCCGACGTCGTTCGACCTCGGCGCCATGTACCGCTCGGTGCTCGACCCGGTCGTCCCGCTCGCGCACGTCGCCGCGGTGACGTCGCGGATCCGGCTCGGCACGGCGGTCGTCAACGCGCCGTTCCAGGCGCCTGCGCTGCTGGCCAAGGACCTGACGTCGCTCGACGTCGTCAGCGACGGACGGCTCGACGCCGGACTCGGCATCGGCTGGTCGCCCGACGAGTACGCCGCGGCCGGCGTCCCGTTCGAGCGGCGCGGCGCTCGCATGGACGAGTACCTGCACTGCCTGACGGCGCTGTGGACGCAGGACCCCGTCGAGTTCGACGGCGAGTTCTACACCGTGCCGCGCTCGCACGTCGCGCCCCGCCCGGTGCAGGCGCCGCACCCGCCGGTGCTGCTCGGCGGCACGGCCCCGGCGGCGCTGCGCCGGGCCGGCCGGCTCGCGCAGGGCTGGATCAGCAGCAGCCGGCAGGACCTCACCGAGATCGGGTCGGCCGTGCGGGTGGTGCGCGCGGGCGCCGAGCAGGCCGGCAAGGACCCAGGCGCGGTGCGCGTCGTCGTCCGCGGCCTGGTCGACCTGGTCGACCGCGACCCGGGCACGGGCCGGCGGCCGCTGCACGGCACCCGCGACCAGGTGCTCGACGACCTGGCGGCGCTCGCCGCCGGCGGCGTCACCGAGGTCTTCCTCGACCTGAACTTCTCGCCGCGGGTCGGCTCGCCCGACGTCGACGCCGGCGAGGCGACCGAGCACGCCGAGCAGGTGCTCGAGGCGTTCGCCCCGCACTGAACCGCGCGCCCGGCCCCGGTCGGCCGGGCGCGGGCCGGTGCCGCGCCGACGTCGAGGGCAGACGTGTCGATCGGTTGGTGCACCCCCGCCTGCATGCTCGCGCGGCAACGCGGGCACGGAACCCCCCATCGACGACGGACGAGGGAGACACGGTGGGACTGGTAGGTGGCCTCATGAAGGCCGGCATCGCCAAGAAGGTCTACGACGAGGCCCGCAAGCCGCACAACCAGGCCAAGATCAGGTCAGCCCTGGGCAGGCTGACCGGCAGCGGCCAGGGCGGCAGCCGAGGCGGCGGCACACCTCGCCGCTGACGCCCGCCGGCCGGTCGCCGGGGTCCGCTGACCCGGGCGCCGGCCGGCGGTCAGCCGGGTGACCGCCGTCGGGACGCCGAGGCGGTGGCGAGCACCTGCTGCGCCGCGGCACGACCGGACCGCACCGCGCCGTCCATGTAGCCGTTCCACCTGGTCGCGGTCTCCGTGCCGGCCCAGACGACGCGCCCCACGGGCGTGCGCAGCGCCGGTCCGAGCTGTGTCCACGTGCCGGGCGGGAAGGCGCCGCCGTACCCGCCGCGTGACCACGGCTCGGCCGCCCAGTCCTGCTCCAGCCAGTGCTCGGGCCGTGCCGCACGGCGCCCGAACAGGCGGGCCAGCCCGGCCAGCACGACCTCGCGCCGCTGGCCGGCTGGCACCGTGCGCGCGGCGCGGCCCTCGAGGAACGCGAGCAGCACCCCGGGCCGGCCGCTCGGCGGCGAGTTGTCGAAGACGACCCGCGCCGGGCCCGCGTCGCTGGTCGCCGTGCCGGACAGGCCCTGCGTCCGCCAGAACGGCTCGTCGTAGACGGCGTGGCACTTCACCACCGCGCCCATCGGCGCGCGCTGCGTCAGCTGGTCGCGCGCCCCGGGCAGCGGCGGGTCGTGCTCGATCCGCGCGGCGAGCGCCGGCGGGACCGCGACGACGGCGTGCCGCGCTCTGACCGTCCCGGCGTCGCTGGTGACGGCGACGCCGTCGGCGGTCTGCGCGACGCGGCGCACCGGCGCCTCCAGCAGCACCTCGAGCTGCTCGGCCATCCGCGTCGACAGCAGCTGGGAACCGCCGACGAAGCGGTCCTGCTGCGCGCCGCCGCGGGTGTCGAGCAGCGCCGACCAGCCCTCGCCCGAACGCAGGTAGAACAGCGCGTGCAGCAGGGACAGCTCGCCGGCGTCCGCAGCCCACACCGCCTCGATGCCGATGCGCAGCAGGTCGCGTGCCGCCGCCGTGCGGACGTTGCGGCGCAGCCAGGTCTCCATCGTCGTGGCGTCCCACTCGAGCGCACGCGGGGCGGCCCAGGGGGCGTCGAGCGGCACGGTGCGGGCCATCCGCTCGGTGCGCAGCTGCGCCTGCGCGACGTCGGCGAGCACCACCGGGCCGAGCCGCGGGATGGTGCCGGTGTAGCGGCGGACCCGGCTGCGCCACTCGAGCAGGTGCTCGCCCTGCTCGTACGTCGCGAACGTCGCGACGTCGAGCTCGCGCGACAGCGCGAGCAGCGCCGTCTGCTGCGGCCCGACCCACTGGCCGCCCACCTCGACCACCTGACCGTCACCGAGATCGGCGTCGAGCGTGCGGCCACCGACCCGGTCGCGCGCCTCGAGCACGGCGACGCTGCGGCCGGCGGCGACCAAGTCGCGCGCCGCCGTCAGGCCGGCCAGACCGGCGCCGACCACCACGACGTCGCGCTCCACGACGGGCAGTGTCGACCAGCGGTCCGCCGGCCGGCTGCCGGGGCCGCTGTGTGAGCATCGGGCCATGGGCTACCTGGTCAAGAAGTCCGCGCTCGCGCCGCCGGTCACCGAGCGCCTCCGGCCCGACGAGCGGCTGCCCCGGGCGTGCGTCATCGGTGCCGGCTCCTCGGGCCTCGCCGCCGCCAAGGCGCTCTACTCGGCCAGGGTGCCGTTCGACTGCTTCGAGCGCGGGCCAGTCGTCGGCGGCAACTGGGTGTTCGAGAACCCGAACGGGGTCTCCGCCTGCTACCGCAGCCTCGAGATCAACACCTCCTGCCCGCGGATGGCGTACTCGGACTTCCCGATGCCGGCCTACTACCCGGACTACGCGCGGCACTGGGAGGTGCGCGAGTACTTCGAGCGGTACGTCGACCACTTCGGCTTCCGCCACACGATCACGTTCGGGACCACGGTGGACCACGTCGAGCGTCGGCCCGACGGCGTGTTCGAGGTGACGACGACCGGCCACGAGGGCCGGCACGTGCGCGAGTACGACGCCGTGCTGGTCTGCAACGGCCACCACTGGGACGCGCGCTGGCCCGACCCGCCGTACCCCGGTGAGTTCGACGGCGAGCAGATCCACGCACACGACTACCGCGAGCCCGACCAGCTCGAGGGCCGCGACGTCGTCGTCGTGGGCATGGGCAACTCGGCCATGGACATCGCCGTCGACGCCAGCTACGTCGCCCGGACGACGACGCTGTCGGTGCGGCGCGGCCAGTGGGTGCTGAAGAAGCACCTGCTCGGCGGGCCGACCGACCAGCGACCGCTCCCCCCGTGGCTGCCGTGGGCGGTGCGCCGCACGATGTTCGACCTCGGCGCGCGACTGTCCGGGAACCCGGCTACGTACGGCTTCCCGCGGCCCGACCACCGCCCCGGCGAGAGCCACCCGGTGCAGTCGGACCGGCTGTTCGACCGGGTCGCCGACGGGCGCATCACACCGAAGCCGGGCATCGAGCGGCTGGCCGGCGACCGGGTGGTGTTCACGGACGGGTCGGAGGTGGCCGCCGACCTGGTGGTGTGGGCCACCGGCTACCGGGTGAGCTTCCCGTTCCTCGACGCGAACTACGTGAGCGCTCCCGACAACGACCTGCCGCTGTTCCAGCGGGTGGTGCACCCCGACCGGCCGGGGCTGTTCTTCGTCGGGCTGCTGCAGCCGCTCGGGGCGGTGATGCCGCTCGCGGAGGCCCAGTCGGCCTGGATCGCCGAGCTGCTGGCCGGGAGGTGCGCGCTGCCACCGACGGAGGTGCAGCGCCGCCGGATGCGCAAGGACGACGAGCGCAACAAGCGCCGCTTCTACCGCAGCGCCCGGCACACCATGGAGGTCGACTTCGACGAGTACCTCGTCGCCCTGCGCAAGGAGCGCGAGCGCGGCCGGCAGCGCGCGGCGGGCGGCGCCCCGCCCGTCGTGCCGGCCTCGTCGAGACCAGACCTGCGCGCCGCGTCATGACGTTGGCCGGACGCGTCGTCGCCGTCACGGGGGCGGCCCGCGGCATCGGGCTCGCCGTGGCTGAGGCGCTGGTCGAGCGGTCGGCGGTCGTGGCGCTCGGCGACCTCGACGCCGACGCCGCGGTCGCCGCCGCCGAGCGGCTCGGGCCGCTCGCCCACGGCTTCGCCGTCGACGTCACCGACACCGCGTCCTTCCGCGCCTTCCTCGACGGTGTCGAGGACCGGGTGGGCCGGCCGGTCGACGTGCTGGTGAACAACGCCGGTGTCATGTGGGTCGGCCGGTACGACGACGAGCCCGAGGCGGTCGCGCTGCGGCAGGCCGACGTCAACCTGCACGGCGTGGCGCGCGGCATGAAGCTGGCGCTGCCTCGGATGCGCGCCCGAGGGCGCGGGCACGTCGTCAACATCGCGTCCTTCGCGAGCAGGGTGCCGCCGGCCGGGGAGGCGATGTACTCGGCGACCAAGCACGCGGTGCTGGGCTACAGCACGGCCGTGCGCGCCGAGCTGCGCGGCACCGGCGTGCACCTGAGCGTCGTGATGCCGGTCGTCGTCGACACCGAGCTCGCCGTCGGGACCGGCACCGGCGGTGGGGTGATGCTGCAGCCGCGCGACGTCGCGGACGCCGTCGTCGACGTGCTGCAGCGTCCGCGGTTCGAGGTGTTCGTCCCGCGCTGGACCGGCCTGCTGGCCCGCCTCTACGGCGTCGCGCCGCAAGGCGTGCGCGACGCGATGTACCGGCTGCTGATGCCCGACAACGTCCGCGACGGCGACCTGCCGGCGCGCCGCGAGTACGAGCGGCGAGCCGTCGGCGCCTGACGCCGCAGTGCCCGTCACGCACGCCCCGGCGGCCGGTGCCACCGGGCGCACGACATCTGCAGTTCCGTCACGCTCTGACGTGTCGGAACTGCAGATGTCCGGCGCGCTCCCGACCCGGCGGCGACCGCCCGCGGCGCCGGCGGCGATCGAGTGCTGCGACCATGCCGCCGTGGCGAGCGGCTACGTCGGTGTGGTGGGTCCCGGCGACGGCGCGACGGCGGACGACGTCGCCGCCGCGCGCGAGGTGGGCCGGCTGCTCGCCCGTGCCGGAGCCGTGCTC
>DATMJH010000545.1:0-4144 GCA_035554015.1 Mycobacteriales bacterium | reverse complement strand
CAGTAGGAGGGGCCGATGGGCTCGGCGAAGTCGCCGCGTGCGACGAAGTATCCCTCGTCGTCCACGCTGATCGCGAGTTGAGGCAGCGGCCGGGCGGCCGGCCCGAAGACCACCTTGCTGCCGCGGCTGGCGTCGAACGTCGACTGGTGGCACGGGCAGAACAGGTGGTGCGTCTGCTGCTCGTACAGCTTCACGGGGCAGCCAAGGTGCGTGCAGATGCTCGAGTAGGCGATGTGGCCCTCGTAGGACCAGTCCTCCTGGCCCTCGACCGGCTTCAGCTCCTCAGGGCGCATCCGGATGAGCAGGACAGGGGAGTCGGCCCGCAGCTGCGGCAGCTCGATGTCGGGGAACACGCTCTCGACGGCGCCGACCTGCAGGTCGCCCACACGCACCGGAGTGCCGTTCGAGCGGTACAGCCGCATTCCCTCGCGCCACGCGGTGGTGGCGAGCACGCGCTCCTTGTGCTGGAAGCGCCCCATCCCGAACACGAACGGCAGCGGCAGCAGGGCGAGCGAGCCGCCGGCGAGCGCCATCGTGCCGATGAGCAGCGGGCGGCGCTTGATGCCGGACTCCTCGAAGCCCTTGGCGAGCACCTTCGCGGCCTCGCGGCGCTCCTCCTCAGGGGAGCCGAAGGGGTGCCGCTCCTGCACCGCCTCCTCGTCGACCATGAGCGTCTTGCCCCAGAGCACCGCCCCGGCTCCGATGCCGGCCAGCGCCAGCGTCATGAACAGGCCCAGCAGCGGGGTGTAGAGGGTGTTGCCGGGCTCCTCGTAGGTCGCCTCGCCGAGGAAGTACCAGAGCACGAAGCCGACGACGCCGACGAACGACAGCAGGAACAGGCCGGCGATCTTGCGCTCGGCCTTCTTCTGCTCGTGCGGGTCGAGGTCGACCGGGCGGTGGCCGGGAATGATCGTGCCGCCGGTGACGCCGGCGGCGTGGCTCTCCTGCTGGTCGGAGCGACCGCGCGCGGCGAGCGCCGCAGCGCTGTCGGTCTGCTGGAACGAGGCGTCGCTGATGCCGCTCTCGCGGCTGTCGCCGCCGGAACTCGCCTCCTCGCTCGGGACAGGCGACTTCAGCCGGTCGCGGATCGATCCGGAGGCGTCGGCGGACGTGCCCTTCGGGGCGTCAGGGGGAGGAGTCACGAGCGGGCACCGATCCAGAGCGTGAGGCCGACGAGCAGCGTGAGACCGACGACCCAGGCGGTCAGGCCCTCGGACACCGGGCCGTAGCGCCCGAGGTCGGCGCCGCCGGGCTGCTCGGCCTGGGTGATGTAGCGGACGTACCGGGTGATCGCGCGCTTCTCCTCCGGGCTGAGCTGGTTGTCGCCGTAACGCGGCATGCTCTCGGGCCCGGACTGCATGGCGGTGTAGATGACGCGCGCGCTCGACTCCGACAGGTCCGGCGCGTACTTGCCGTAGGTGAGCGCGCCGCCGGAGCCCGCGAAGTTGTGGCAGCTGGCGCAGTTCGTGCGGAACAGGTCGCCGCCGAGCTGCAGGTCGCCGTCGGTGAGGTCGGCCTCCTGGTCGGGCGCCTCGGGGCCGCCGCCGTTGGCCTGGATGTAGGCCGCCATCTGGTCGATCTCGTCGAGCGTGTACTTGCGCGGCTTGCGGGGCGCCTGCTGCACACCGGCGTGCAGCGGCATGCGGCCGCTCTCGACCTGGAAGACGACGGCCGCCGAGCCCACGCCGATGAGCGAGGGGCCCGAGCCGCCCTCGAGGTTGAGGCCGTGACAGGTCGAGCAGCCGAGGTCGTACAGGCGCTTGCCCTCGCGGATCGCCAGCGACGACTCCGACGCGGCGTCCTCCTGCGCGGTCGACGGGGTCGCGAAGGCGGTGTAGCCCAGGCCGACCACGCCGAGCGCGATCGCGATGACGGCGGTGCCGGACAGCCGCTGGAGCCGCTTGCGGCGGGAACGGGAGGTCACGGAGCGCGGTCCCTGCGTCGGTGGGGTCGTGGAGGAGGTCATCGGATGATGTAGATCGTCGCGAACAGGCCGATCCAGACGACGTCGACGAAGTGCCAGTAGTAGGAGGTGACGATCGCGCTGGTCGCCTTCTCCGGCGTGTAGCGCCCGATCGTCGACCTCATCAGGACGATGACGAAGGCGAGCAGGCCGCCGAACACGTGCAGGCCGTGGAACCCGGTGGCCAGGTAGAAGGTGGAGCCGTAGCCGCTCGAGGCGATGGTCAGCCCCTCGTCGACCAGGTGCCGGTACTCGTTGACCTGGCCGCCCACGAAGACGGCGCCCATGATCAGCGTGAGCACGTACCAGCGGCGCATGCCGTAGACGTCGCCGCGTTCCGCGGCGAACACCCCCAGCTGGCAGGTGACCGAGGACAGCACCAGGATGGTGGTGAAGACCAGGGCGTACGGGAAGTCGAGCATCTCGGTGCTCTCGGCCCACACCGCCGGGCCGTTCACCGCCCGGATCGTGAAGTACATCGCGAACAGCGCCGCGAAGAACATCAGCTCGGACGAGAGCCAGACGATCGTCCCGACGGCGACCATGTTCGGCCGCGTCAGGGACCCGTGCGCCGGCACCTTCTCCAGCACGGAAGCAGTTGACACGCCGTGCATCCTGCCAGGCGCGCCGACCGGTGACCACGTGGGGTTCGCCCGGCGCGTCGTGGCCCTGGTCACCCGGTGCCGCGAGCTCGCGACCGACCTACGCTGAGGGGGTGAGCGGCCCCTCCCCGAGCCTGTTGCCGAGCGTGCTCGCGCACGGCGAGGGGCTGGAGCCGTTCGGCCCCTGGACGGTGCTCTCGGCGTCCCGGCCCGAGCCGGTGCCGCTGGTGCTCGTCGTGCTGCTGGGCGGCGCCTACCTGTACGGCGTGTCGCGGCTGCGCGGGCGCGGCGACCGGTGGCCGGTCGGGCGGACCGTGGCGTTCGTCGTCGGCGGTCTGGGCACGGTGCTGCTGGCCACCACCAGCGGGTTGGCGACCTACGACACCGCGCTGTTCGCGCCGCACATGGTCCAGCACATGCTGCTGACCATGGTGGCGCCGGTGTTCCTGGCGCTCGGGGCGCCGGTGACCCTGGGGCTCCGCACCCTTCCGCCCGGGCCCCGAGGCATCCTCCTGCGCCTGCTGCACTCCCGGTTCGCGGCCCTCATGACCTTCCCGCTGGTCGGCTGGCTGTTCTTCGTCGCGAGCCCGTTCGCGCTCTACTTCACCGGCTGGTACGAGGCGACGCTCACCGACCGGGTGCTGCACGAGCTGCTGCACCTGCACTTCCTGCTCGTCGGGGCGTTGTTCTTCTGGCCGCTGCTCGGCGTCGACCCGGTGCCCGGGCGGCGCAGCTACCCGCTGCGGATGCTGCTCGTCGCCACGACGCTGCCCTTCCACGCCTTCCTGGGCGTGGCGATCATGAGCATCGAGCCGGACGGCGCCGGGCTGCTCGCCGCCGACCACTACCTGGCGCTGCACCCGCTCCAGGAGGCGGTGTCGCAGCAGCAGCTCGGCGGCGGGCTGCTGTGGGCCTCCGGCGACCTGGTGGGGCTGCTGTTCCTGGGTGTGCTGCTCACCCAGTGGATGCGGGCCAGTGAGCGCGAGGCGGCGCGCGAGGACCGCCGGCTGGACCGGCTCGACGCGGCTGCGGCGGCCGCAGCGGCTGGGGCGGCCGCGGGGGCGCCCGACGGCGAGCGCACCCCGGCGCCTGAGCCCGGGCGTGCAGCCGACGACGCCGCGGCGCCGCGGACACCGGCCTGACCGGCGTGGGACTGCTCGACCGGCTGCGCCGCCGGCCGCCCGAGCCGGTGCGCTACGACCCTGCCGACCCGGCGCTCGTGGTCTGCATCGAGGCCTTCGACCCGGCTCGCGCCGACAGCGAGGTGCTCGCCGAGGCCGCCGCCCGCGGCGTCGACCTCGCGGCGCCGCTCCTCGTGCGCCACCACGTGGTCGCGCTCCCCGACGCGGACGCCGCGGAACAGGCACGTGCGAGGCTTGCGCAGGACGGGTGGGCCGTGGTCCCGGACGAGGCGCACGCCCGCCCGCTGGCCCTGCTGGCCTGCCGCACGGAGGTGCTGACGGCGATGTCCGCTGCTCGCGAGCGGTCGACGATGGCCGGCCTGGCCCAGCGGCTCGGCGGCGACGTCGGCGGCTGGGACGCGCTCCGCCCCGCCGGTGAGGACCGGCGGTGACCTCGC
>DATMJH010000544.1:0-7948 GCA_035554015.1 Mycobacteriales bacterium | reverse complement strand
CGGGCGCAGGCCCCCGAACCCCGAACAGCAGCGCACCACACCCCCCCAAGATCAACTCGACGGGACTGGCCGCCGAGTCGATCACCCCTGCCCAACATCCCCAAAACCGAGCCCTTGACTTCGCCGCCATAGGTTGGTCAGGGCAGCACGACGGGCTCGGACCAGAAGTCCCGCACCGCCCGTCGCAGCCTCTCCCAGCTGGACCGCTGAGGTGGCGCGACCCGCAGCAGCTCCTGCCCTTCCCACTCGTGCGCTCGTCGCACCCCCGCGCCGTCCCGGGAGAAGCCGTCGGGCGCGGCGAGCTCGTCCTCGCCGGTGACCTCGACGGTGAGCGTCGCCGGCCGCGCCAGCGGCTGCGGCACCAGGTGCGCCGTGTAGCCGTCGCCCGGCACGTCCAGCACGTACCGGAGCTCGACCTCCACGCGCTGTCCGCGGCCCAGGGTCACGTAGGTGAGCACCCGGGTCCGGTCGTCGCCGCGGCGGACGTCGCCCCGCGCGGTCTCGCCGTCCACCCGCAGCGAGTGCACCTCGGCACGGGGCGAGGTCGACAGCTCCACGCGCAGGTCGGACGTTCCCGGGCGGCGGGTCCCCGCGACGTAGGGGACGAGCCCGTCGGGCGCCCGGCTGGTCAGCACGACCCGCTGCACGACCTCGGCCCGACCGTCGCGCAGCCGGACGGCGTGCTCGACCTCGCGATCGACGTAGTAGTCGAGCTTGTTCGCCGTCAGGTTGTTGACGCTGACGTGGACGAGGTCGTGCGGGCCGGCCGCCAGCCGGCCGGCGGCTCCGGCGGCCACCAGGTGCTCCTGCGTCTGCGGGTCGGCGGCCCACACCGTCAGGTGGCGCCCGTCCACGAGCCGCTGGACCGCGCGTGCGGCGTCGTCGGCGTCCAGCTCGCTGCTGGTGAGCAGCCGCGTGGCCGTGGTGCCGGCCGCCGCGCGCAGGTCGCGCTGCCGGGCCGCCTGGGCGCGGTAGTCGTCGCCCGCCTCGCTGTAGGCGTCGACGAGCAGCGCCTCGACGAGCTCGTCGCCCTCGACCTCCTCACCGGAGGGCAGCCGCACCACGCCGTCGTCGAGGTCGACCAGCCGGCCCAGTGCCACCGTGTCGAGCAGGAGCACGGCGTCGGGCCGCTGGCCGAGCAGCTCGCCCGCGACGGCCGCGCCGACGGCAGCGCTGTCAGGCACGTCGGGCGACATGTTGAACATCCGCCAGAGCGTGCTGTCGGCGAGGAACGGCCCGAAGTCCTGGCGGAACTCCGCCGGTGCCTCGACGCGGCGGGCGCGCTCGGGCGGGTGGTTCACGTCGGTCGGGTCGCCGAACGGGCCGACCTCCAGCCGGCCGTCCTGACCGGTGGCGAGCGCGAAGGCGCCGAAGTAGCCGCCGGTGCCGCGCAGCTCGGCGTTGTTCTGCAGGACCACGAGCACGGAGCGCGGCCCCTCGGCGCCGAGCAGGTCCGCCGCGGCCAGCGACCCGGACGCGGCCGACCTCAGCGCGGCGACCGCGGGCTCGAGGTCGGCCCGGGCGTCGTGGACCGCTTCGCCGACGAGGCCGGGCGTGAGCGCGGTCGACGTCCGCTCGAGCCGGCGCAGCGCGCGCTCGGCGGCCCGGGCCTCCGCGTCGAGCTCCGCCCCGAGGCGGGCCAGCCGGTCGACCGGCAGACCGCCGTCTGCGGCGGCCAGCTCCGGCACCGCCTCCGCCGCGACGACGGCTGCGGCCACGGCGGCGCCCGCCGCCTCGACGACGGCGCGCTCGGCGTCGAGCGACCGACCGGCGAGCGGCACGGCCGCCACCAGCGCCGGCGCCGGGCGGTGCAGACGGTCGTCGGCCCGCTCGAGCAGCGCTGCCGCCGACGTCAGCCGGTTCAGCACCTCGTCGGGTGCCAGGTCGTCGTCACGGGCCTCGCGCAGCTCGGCGCGGGCCTGCTCGGCCAGGTCGGCGGCGCGGAGGGCGTCGCGGACGGCGAGCCCTCCGACGACCGCGAGGCCGAGGAGCAGCAGCAGTCCGGGCGCGACCAGGCGGCGCCGGGGCAGCCCCAGGGATCAGGAAGCGGTGGAGCGCCGGCGCCCGCCGACGACCAGCGCTGTGCCGGCGGCGACCGCGGCGGCACCCGCCGCGCTGATGAGGACCAGCTCGCCACCGGTGAACGGCAGGGCGCCCGGCCGGGTGCTCCCTGTGTCGGAGACCGAGGTGTCGGGCTGCTTGTTCACGACGGTCGGGAGCACCGACTCGCCGGTGCCCGGGTAGTCGGCGGTCTGCGCCAGCGCGGCCGGCGAGCCCACGAGGAAGGCGCCGGCGGTGAGCGCGACGACGGCGGGAAGGCGGGTGCGCATGAGGGGGCTCCAGGCAGATCAGCGGCGGTCGAGCGAAACGACGATGTCACGCAGAGTACCGCTGATCAGTGGTCTGTACACCTGCCGAACAGCCCCGTCTTGATCCTCCATCCGGGTGAAATGCGGACAACGTGCACGTGAACAGCAGGGGTGCTCGCCCGCGCACATGACGGTGGAGGAGACGTCCAGTCGGTGGTTCGCCCGGTTCGCGTCGATCGTCCGCCTGTCGACCGGTCGGCGCAGTGCCCGGAGATCGTCCTGTCACGGTACGTGACCAGCGCTCCGGCCGTGGGGCGGGGACGCTCGAGCCGCCGTGCCACCATCGACGGCGTCGCCCGCCCCGTCCCCGGAACCGCCAGGAGCCCGCCCTGTCCCGCTCGTCCGGCGGATCGCCGCTGCACGCCGTCCTGTGGGACATGGACGGCCTGCTGGTCGACACCGAGCCGCTCTGGACGGTCGCCGAGCACGAGCTCGCCGCGCGCGCCGGCGGCACGTTCACACCGCAGATGAAGGCCGCCATCGTCGGCACCCGGCTGGAGGTCGCGGTCCCGACCCTGCTCACGATGCTCGGCGTCCCGGCGACGGCCGATGCCGTCGCCTCGACCTCCCGCTGGCTGCTGCAGCGGATGGTCGGCCTGTTCCGCCGGCCGCTGGCCCTGCGGCCGGGCGCCGCCGACCTGCTCGCCGCCCTGGCCGCCGCAGGAGTGCCGCAGGCCCTCGTCTCGTCGTCCTACCGGGTGCTCGTCGACGCCGTCCTCGCGCACGGCGCGGGGCCGTTCGCCACGACGGTGGCCGGCGACGAGGTCGCTCGCGCCAAGCCCGACCCGATGCCGTACCTGACGGCAGCGGCCCGGCTCGGCGCCGACCCGGCGCGGTGCGTCGTGCTCGAGGACTCACCGGCCGGTCTGGCGAGCGGGGCGGCGGCCGGCTGCGCGGTCGTGGCGGTGCCGGACGTGCCCGGCGTGCGCCTCGACCCGGGACCGCGGGGCCGGGTGGTGCGCTCGCTCGGCGAGCTCGACCCCGCGCAGCTCGTGGCGATCGTCGCCGGGCGGTCGTCCGAACCCGACGTCGCGATCACCTCGCCGGCGCCGGTCCGGGTCGCCGGCCCGCAGCTCTGAGCCCGGCGCGGTCAGTCGACGCGGTCAGGCCGGCGCGGTCAGGCCGAGGCCGTCAGGCCGGCGCGGTCGACCGTTCCGCGGCCCGCACCTGGTGCGGCAGCAGCTCGTCCGGCCCGGGTACCCGCTCGGGCCACGGCGGCGGCGTCCCCCCGAAGGCCGGGCACAGGGCCTGGTGGGAGCACCAGTCGCAGAGCCGGCTCGGCCGCGGCCGGAAGTCGCGGGCCTGGGTGGCGCGCTCGACGGCCTCCCACAGCGCTCGCAGCTTGCGCTCGACGGCGAGCAGGTCGGCCTCGTCGGGCGCGTACCGGAGCACCTCCTCGTCGCCGAGGTACAGCAGCTGCAGCAGGCGCGGCACCACGCCGCGGGTGCGCCACAGGACCAGGCCGTAGAACTTCATCTGGAACAGCGCCTTGGCCTCGAACATCTCGCCGGGCGCGCGGCCGGTCTTGTAGTCCGTGATCATCACGTCGCCGGTCGGCGCGACGTCGAGCCGGTCGACGATGCCGCGCAGCCGCAGCCCGCCGGGCATGAGCCACTCGACGAGCTGCTCACGCGCGGCCGGCTCTCGACGGCGCGGGTCCTCCAGGGAGAAGTACGCGTCGACCAGCGCGCGGGCCGAGGTGAGCCAGTCGGCCAGCTCGCGCTCGTCGTCGAACAGCGCGGCGACCTCCGGCTCCTCGCTCTGCAGTGCCTCCCAGGCCGGGCCGAGCAGCGCCGCGGCGCGCTCGGGCGTGCGCTCGGCCGCCGGCAGGTCGAACAGCCGCTCGAGGACGGCGTGCACCAGCGTGCCCCGCGTGGCCTCGGGCGACGCCGGCTCGGGCAGCCGGTCGATGCTGCGGAAGCGGTAGAGCAGCGGGCAGGTCAGGAAGTCGCCGGCGCGGGACGGGGACAGCGAGCCGACCACCGGCAGCGGCGCCGGCGCGGGGGCCAGGTCGGTCGTGGTCATGGCGTGAACGTACGGGCCGCCCCCGACAGGACGGCGGTGCAACGCCGCGGTGTGGACGGCGGCCGGGCCTGGGGCCGGGTCTGGGGCCGGGCCTGACAGCCGGCCGGGCCGGCCGGACGGCGGGTGCGGACGGCCGGTGGGCCCGGTGCGACCATCCGGGCATCGCGCGCCCGCGCGGACGCCGTCCCGCCCCGCTGACCGGAGGTCGACCGTTGCCCGCTGCCCGGCCCGGCCCGAACGAGGCCGTCCTGGCCGCCGTGCTGTCCGCGCTCGCCGGCGCCCGCATCGGCGACCGGGTGGCAGCCGTCGGTGCCGGCTCCCGCACCACCACGGCGCTGCTCGCGATGTCCGGCACCGACCGGCTCGTCGACGACGACGCGCGCGTGGTCGTGGCCGGCGCCGCCCACGACGTGCCGCTCGCGGTCGCGCGGCTCGCGCCCGGCGGGCGACTCGTCGCGGTCGCCGCCGACGCGGGCGCGGCCCGGCGCGTGGCGGCGGCGCACGGGCTCGACCTGCGGCACGTCGAGCCGGTCGGCCGGCTGGTGGCCTGGTCGGCGGTGCGGCCGGTCGAGGCGCCGGGGTCGTCCGGGAACGGCGCTCAGCCGCCCGTGGAGGCGTCGTGACACCGCCGGCGCCGGCGGAGCCGGCGGCACCCGGCGGGGTGCGGCTCGGCCGCGTCCTCGGCGTGCCGGTGTACGTCTCGCCGACCTGGTTCCTGTTCGCGGCGCTGGTCGTCGTCACCTACGGGCCGGCGCTGGCCGAGACCCTCGGGGAGAGCAAGGCGTACGTCGCCGCCGGGTCGTTCGCGGTGCTGCTGCTCGTGAGCGTCCTGCTCCACGAGGTGGGGCACTGCGTCGTCGCGCGCGCGTTCGACCTTCCGGTGCGCAGCATCACCGTCACGTTCCTCGCCGGGCTGACCGAGATCACCGAGCCGCCGCAGACGCCCGCGCGCGAGTACGCCGTCGCCGTCGTCGGACCGATGGTCTCGCTGCTGCTGGCAGCGTCGGGAGCGGCGGCGTCGGCGCTGTTCGAGCCGGGCTCGTTGCCGCACCTGCTCGCGCTCGGCACGGCGGCGACGAACGGGGTCGTCGCCGCCTTCAACCTGCTGCCCGGGCTGCCGCTCGACGGGGGCCGGGTGCTGCGCGCCGCGCTGTGGCGGTTGACCGGCGACCCGGACCGCTCGACGGTGCTGGCCGCCGTGTCCGGCCGCGTCGTGGGGCTGGTCGTCGTGCCGCTCGCGGTGGTGGTCGGCCTCCCGGCGCTCGGGTTCGGCCGGCCGACCCTGCTGACCGGGATCTTCGCGGGGCTGGTGGCCGCCTTCGTCTTCGCCGGGGCGTCTGCGTCCCTGCAGCGGGCCCGCGTCGTGCAGCGGCTGCCGGCCGGCACCGTCGGTCGGCTCGCCCGGCCCGCCCTCGCGGTGCCCGGCGACCTGCCGCTGGCCGAGGCGGTCCGGCAGGCGCAGGAGGCCCAGCGGCACGCCGTCGTCGTCGTCGACGGCTCCGGCCGGCCGGTGGCCGTCGCGGACGAGGCGGCCGTCCGGGCGACGCCGGTGCACCGGCAGCCGTGGGTGCCGGTGGCCTCGGTGGCCAGGTCCCTCGACGACGGGCTCGTGCTCGACCCGGCGCTGGGCGGCGAGGCCCTGCTCGCCGCGCTCCGGCGGGCACCGGCCTCCGGGTACCTGGTGGCCGGCCCGGGGGAGCACCGGGTGCTCGTCACCGACGACGTCGTCCGCGCCGCCCGCGGGACCGGCCGCCGCTAGCCTGTCCTGCTCGTGACCGGACCCGGGTGCGACGAGCCGACCGGCGCCGCCCGTCGCCGCGGACCGCTGCGGGCCGGCGACCGGGTGCAGCTGACCGACCCCAAGGGCCGGATGCACACCATCACGCTCGAGCCCGGACGCGCCTTCCACACCCACAAGGGCGTGCTCCAGCACGACGACCTGCTCGGCGGGCCCGAGGGCGTCGTCGTCACGATCGGCTCGACGCCGTTCCTGGCGCTGCGTCCGCTGCTGCCGGACTACGTGCTGTCCATGCCGCGCGGCGCGCAGGTCGTCTACCCCAAGGACGCCGGCCAGGTCGTCCAGATGGCCGACGTCTTCCCGGGCGCGCACGTGGTCGAGGCGGGCGTCGGCTCGGGCGCGCTGTCGATGTCGCTGCTGCGCGCCGTCGGCGACAGCGGGCGGCTGTCGAGCTACGAGCGGCGAGCCGACTTCGCCGACATCGCGCGGTCCAACGTCGAGCAGTTCTTCGGCGGGCCGCACCCGGCGTGGTCGGTGACCGTCGGCGACCTCGCGACCGCCCTGCCCGACAGCGCCGACGATCGCGACGTCGACCGGGTCGTGCTCGACATGCTGGCGCCCTGGGAGGTCCTGGACGCCGTCTCCGCGGCGCTGCGGCCCGGCGGCGTCGTCTGCTGCTACGTCGCGACGACGACGCAGCTGTCGACGACGGTCGAGGCGCTGCGCTCGCACGGCACCTTCACCGAGCCGCAGTCGTGGGAGTCGCTCGTGCGCGGCTGGCACGTGGAGGGGCTCGCGGTGCGCCCTGAGCACCGGATGGTCGGCCACACCGGCTTCCTGTGCACCGCGCGCCGGCTGGCGGACGGCGTCGCACCGCCGCTGCGCCGGCGCCGGCCGAGCAAGGGTGCGTACGGCGAGCGGCTGGAGGAGAGCTCGCCGCAGCCGGCCGCGGCGAGCCGGCCGAAGCCCGACCTGCCCTGACCTGCTCGGCTCGTCCTGCGGCTCCGCCTCGACGCGCGCGCCGTGCCGATGTAGGACAGATGTCGGGCAACAGCAGGTGGCGTGCCTAGGCTGCGCACCACGGGGCAGGAGCCCTGGCGCGACGGCCCGAGCTCGGCACCGGCACACCGGAACGGGAGGTGGAGCACGTGGCGACCACGCGCGGACCCCGCCGCGACGACGGGGACGACGAGCGGCCCGTCCGCGGTGAGCTGAGCGCCGGTCGCAGCCGCCGCCCGGACGGCGACCTGCAGCTGCAGGTCGAGCACCTCGAGGAGGAGGTCGCGGCGCTGCGCCGGCGGCTGGCCGACTCGCCGCGGCACACCCGCGCCCTCGAGCAGCGGCTGGCGGAGACCCAGGCGGCGCTGTCCGGGGCCACCGGGCAGAACGACCGGCTCGTCGCGACCCTGAAGGAGGCGCGCGACCAGATCGTCGCGCTCAAGGAGGAGGTGGAGCGGCTCGCGCAGCCGCCCAGCGGCTACGGCGTGTTCCTCGAGGCGCACGAGGACGGCACCGTCGACGTCTTCACCGGCGGCCGGAAGCTGCGCGTCACGGCCAGCCCCGCCGTCGAGGTGAGCGAGCTGCGGCGCGGCCAGGAGGTCATGCTCAACGAGGCGCTCAACGTGGTGCTGGCGCTCTCCTTCGAGAAGCAGGGCGAGGTCGTCATGCTCAAGGAGCTCCTCGAGGGCCCCGACGGCGAGCGCACCCGCGCGCTCGTCATCGCCCACACCGACGAGGAGAAGGTCGTCCTGCTGGCGGACTCGCTCAGGGACGAGCCGCTCAAGGCGGGCGACAGCCTGCTCATGGAGCCGCGCAG
>DATMJH010000543.1:0-2366 GCA_035554015.1 Mycobacteriales bacterium | reverse complement strand
GGCCCGGCTCGCCGAGGAGCGCGACGCGCACCGCGACGTCCTCGCCACCCCGCCCGAGTCGGAGGCACCCGACGCGCACCTGCCGCACCCGGCGCGGCCGCGGGAGGCGTCCGACGACCGCCGCAGCCGCCTGCTGCGGGTCTGGGCGGCTGTGAGCACGCCGGTGCTGATCCTCGGGATCGGGGTGCTGCTGGCGTGGCCCACCCCGCAGTTCCTGCTCGGGTTCGCCTCGTTCCTGGCGGTGTTCGCCGTGGTGGAGGCCGCGCTGCGCCGCCGCATGCTGCTGCTGCTCACGGTGCTGGGCGTGGTCGTGCTGACCGTCGCGGTGGTGGCCGGGGTGTATCTGCTGATCTCCGTGAGCTGGACCCTGGTGCTCGCCGTGCTGCTCGGCGTCGGCGCCGTGGGGCTGCTGGCGGTGAACCTGCGCGAGCTGCTCCGGGCGTGACGGCCCGGGGGCGAGCCGCGCCGGTGCCGGTCGCGCCACCGGTCGCGCAGCCCGGACCGTCAGGCCTGGACGACGAGCCAGCCACCGTGGTGCTCCGCGACCCGGTACGGCCGCCCGGTGGCCGCGCCGAGGTCGGCGAGGGCGGCGAGGTCGAAGGTCCGGACGTGGCCCCACGTCGGGTTCGGCTCGTCCTCGAACGGCACCGCGACGACGGCGCGGCGCCGCGCGACCCGCAGCATCTCGCCGAGCACCACCGGCGCGAGCCCGGCCGGCAGGTGCTCCAGCAGGTGCACGGCGAGCACGGTGTCGGCCGTCGCGTCGCCGAGCGGGACGGCGGTCGCGTCGCCGGCCAGCGCGGCCAGCGGGCGCCCGAGCGCGGGGGCGACGGCGGCGAGCAGCCGCGCGGCACCGGCGGACAGGTCGACGGCGGTGACCCGGTGCCCGCCCGCGGCCAGCCGCAGGGCCAGGAAGCCGAAGCAGCAGCCCAGCTCGACGACGTCCGGACCGACGGTCAGCTCCGCCGCGCGCTCGTGCACCGGCGCCATCCCGTGGTTCGTGCCGCCGGGCGTCCCGCCCGCGGCGAGCGCGGCGAGGGTGTTCGCGTAGAACGCGGTCCAGTCGGGATCGACCGAGCGGACGACCGAGACGAACGTCCGCTCGAACGCCGCCGGCGCGATCAGACCGGGAGCGACGAGGTCGCGGGCGATCCAGCCGGCGAGGTCGTTGCTGATCTCGTCGCGGCCGATCCGGTGGCGCAGCCGGCCGTCGCCGCCGACGGACAGCCGGGCCGTCACCGCGGTCACCGGGCGCACGCCCCGGCTCGCGCACGGCCGCGCCCCGGCTCGCGGGTCAACGGCCGACCAGCTCCGTCGCCATCTCGTGGGCGGCGGTCTCCAGGCCGGTGAGGTCGCGCACGACCCGGACCCGGCTGCAGTACTCGGCGTAGTCCGGCAGGTCGCAGCCGCCGAGGCCCCAGGAGTAGCGCGGCTCCGGCGTCAGCCAGATCGTCTCCCGGGCACGGCGGGTGATCTCCTCGAACGCCGGCAGGTTCGGGTCGTTGCCGTTTCCGCGGCCGTCGCCGAGCACCAGCACCGTGGAGCGGCGGTTGACCGCCGAGCCGAAGTCCTCGTTGAACTTGCCGAACGCCGCGCCGTAGTCGGAGTTCGCGTCCACGTCGAGGATGTCGCCACCGAAGACCAGACCGAGCGCCTGCTCCACCGGGTGGTCCTCGAACAGGTCGGTGATCTCGACGAGGTCCGACACGAACGCGAACGTCCGCACCTGTCCGAACAGGTTCTGCAGCCCGTGCACCAGGTGCAGGGTGAACCGCGCGGTGGCCCGCACCGACAGCGACACGTCCGTGAGCACCACGAGGCGCGGCTTGTCCTCCGCGCGCTGCACCGTGACCGGCGAGAACGGGATGCCGTCGAAGCGCATGTTCCTGCGCATCGTGCGCCCGGAGTCGATCCGCCCGCGGGAGGCGACCCGGCGCTTGTGCGTCAGCCCGCCGTGCAGCGAGTGGGCGAGCCGGCGCAACGACTCCTCCAGCTCCATCCGCTCGTGCTCGCCGACCCGGTCGACCTCGGCGATCCGCCGCTCCTCGATCCCCTCGACGATGCGGTTCTCCAGCGCGAGCAGCGCCTCCAGGTGCTTCTTGATCGCCTCGGGCAGCCCGTTGAGGACGCCGGTGAGCCGTCGCCGCAGTGCCGCCGCGTCGGACTCGTCGCCGTCCTGCTCGACCTTCTCCTCGACGTCGTTCAGCCAGCCGAGCAGCGCCTCCTGCTCGGCGATCGACAGGTCGGCGTCGACCTTCGTGCCCTGCTGCTGAGAGATCTGCCCGGGCACGCCCGCGTTGTGCAGGCGGTCGGTCTCGATCTGCACGCGGTTGCCCTCGCCCAGGTTCGTCTGGTTGTCCTTCGAG
>DATMJH010000542.1:0-9164 GCA_035554015.1 Mycobacteriales bacterium | reverse complement strand
GCCTCGACGAGCGCTGCCTCGGCGAGGTGGCGGGCGGCGTCCGCAGCCTCCGCAGCCTCGGCGGCAGCCGTCTCGTCCGCGTCGGGGTCTCCGGCGGCCGGGCGGGGAGCCGGGATGGCCAGCGCGCGCGCCTCCGCGGCGGCCGTTCGGGCGGCTGCGAGCTGGCGCTCGGTCTGCTGCTCCTGCCGGGCGGCGTCGGCGGCGACGGCCTCCGCGGCGGCAAGGGCACGCCGGTGCTCGGCGCGGGCCCGGTCCTTATCGTGCTCGTCGAGAGGTCGCAGGCATACCGGGCAGTCGCCAGCTGCGTCATCGAGCTTGGCCGCGGCGGAGCGGACGGCGTCGGCGCGCCCCAGCGCGAGCCCGCGTTCGGCCCTGAGCCGGTCGAGCACCGCCTGGAGCTCGGTCTCGCGGGCGGCGAGCACCTCCGCGGCACTACCGGGGTCGATCGGCTCGCTGTCGCCCGAAATCGCGGCGGCGATCTCGGCCAGCCGGGCGAGCCGCTCCGCCTCCTGCTCCCGCCACCTGGCGTTCCGAACGGCGTCGTCGAACGCCGTCCGTGCGTCGCGGGCGAGGGCCGACGCGGTGGCGTGAGCGGCACGGGCGGCCTGCGCGGCCTCTGCGGCCTCGTCCCGGGCGGCGCGCATCTCGCGAAGCTCCTTGAGGCCGGGACCGCTGACCTTCTTGATCTGCCGAATCCGCCGGTCGGTGTCCTTGAGCCGGGCGTCGAGCAGGTCGACTGTCCGCTGAAGCCCGTCGACGCCGAAGTAGCGGCACAGGTGGGTGCGCAGGTCGGGCACGGGCGGCTGCTTGGGATCATCGAGCCACCGGAGCATGGCCAGGCGCGCCAGGAACACCGGGTCCGCCTGGAAAGCGTCCCGGAGCAGGTCGTCGAGTGCGCCCGCCGGCACGGGGCGGCCATCGACGGACGCTTCCGGAACGGACGGCGTTCGAGTCGGCCTAGCGCCCAGCCGTCGGCGGACCGTCAGGGCGCGTCCGTCGGGCAGCTCGACCTCGGCCAGGGCGGCCGCCTGATCGGTGCCGAGCCGCACCGCACCGTGCGGGCTGCCGGCGCTCTCGCCGAACAGCGCCCAGGAGGCCGCTTCGACGAGCGAGGACTTGCCAACCCCGTTCGGCGCGACGACGAATGTCGTCCCCGGCCCGATCTGCAGGTCGAGTTGGTCGTACGCGCGCCAATTCGTCAGCGCGACGCGGCGGATCATCCCGCCCCGCCGAGCACAAGGCTGACCGCCGCGTCCGGATCGTCCCCGGCGACGGCGGCGCGCAGCAGGTCAGCGATCGTCGCGGCATCGTCAACCCCTAGCGTCGCGTAGGCGGCCTTCTTCTCCGCGGTAACCGCCCGGGAGCCTTTCGCTGCCACGGCCGCTACGGCGTCCCGGGCGGCGTCGGCGACCAAGGCCTGGACGTCCGGGACGGCCGCGTCCAGACGTACGGGCGGGTCGGTCGCGGAGGGTCCGGCGTGGCTGTCGAAGTGCTTGCCGAGCGCCCATCGCAGTGGCAGCGGCTCGGGTTGCACACGAGGCCGTGATAGTGACCCAGCGGGGGTCTCCCATGCCGCGGCGGTGTACGCGGCAGCGACGACGACCGCGGTCCATTCTCCGTCGTCGACGGCCACGGCGACGTCGTCGGCGTCGGGCCGTGCCGTGAGCAAGACCGCGCATGCCTCTGCGACGGCGTTGTCGGTCAGCAGCCGGCCGGCGTCCGGGCCGGTCAACACCGCGACCAAGACGAGGAGGTCGAGCTCGCGAACCTGGGCGGTGAGCAGCAGGGAGTGCCGGCCGTCGACTGGCACGATCCGCAGCGGCGTGTCCGACGGCTGGCAGCCGGGGCGCTGCGTCGGCAGCTCGGCGAGCTCGGCCGCGAGCGAGAGCATATCCGGCCCGTGCGACGGCTCGTCCGCCGTCGCGACACCGTCGAAGGTCCCGGGCGCGAGGTCCATGAGCTCGTCGGCGACGGCCTGACGGTGCTCGATGCGCTGGTCGAAAGCCGAGACGATCGGCGCGCCGAGGGTCACGCCCGCGGCTGCGGTTCCGTGCCGTCGGGCGGTCCGGATCGCTTCGACCTGATCCCCCGCGTCGAGCGGTCCGACGCGGTTGATGAGCGCGGCAGGGTCGATGTGCGTCTCGGCGCCCACGAGCAGGGCGAGCTCCTCGCCGAGCGGCGAGTGAGGCGCCGCGACGATGAGGGACTCGTCGTCGGCGAGCTCGGTGTCCAGGACCACCGGGACGGCCGCGACCGCGCCATCGAGGAGCTTCCGGATCCACACGAGCGTCGCCGTCTCGCGGCCGGCCCGCCACAGTTCTCCGGGCGCTGGAGCCGGTGCTTCCGCCGGATCCGGGAGGCGGGCAGCAGCCACTGCCTCGGCCGGGAGCTCGGACGAGGCCGCGGCCAGAGCGGCGACGCGCTCCGCCGACGGCGTGTCGTCGCACCGCCCGTCGAGCCGGGCCAGCCGCGACAGGCACAGAGCGCAGACGGCGACATGCTCGGCGACGTCGTCCGCAGCGTCGTCCGCGCCCGAGGCGTGCGCGAGCAGCCGCAGGGCTGTCGGGTGGTCGCGTGCCGCCACGTCACTCCTCGTTGATTCCGTCACGCAGTCAAGAAGACGTCGTACCGGCGCCTGGTGTCCGATCGGCCATCCAGGCCGCGCACAACGACCGGACATCCATGACGACCTCGTCGGCGTCCTCGGCGCCGTCCTCGAGGACAGACTGCCGCAGCCAGGCGGCAAGGCGCTGCTTGATCACGGCCGCCTGGCTGTGCCGGACGTCGAGGAGCTCGCCGAGGTCGCGCAGCGGCCGGTCCCACGAGGCGAGAAGGACACGCTCGCGATCCGACATCTCGGCGAAGATCTCCTGGGCGCGGATTCTCGCGACGACGGCCTCCGGGCGACCGGAGGTGGACGGGTCCGGGACACGCTCGAGAACGTCGAGCTCGGTGACGAATGGGACGCGGGTCGGGTCGAGGCGCGCGGCGACGGCCCGAGCGACGTCGGCGGTGGTGAGCGACCCGTCGGCGGCGCGCAGGACGCGGGCGACGAGGCGCAACAGGCTGGGCCGGTCGGCCAGAGGCGCCCGCCTGCGGGCGCTGTCCCAAGCCGGCACGTCGACATCGGTCTCGCCGGCGGCTGCCGCAGCGAGCGCTCCTGGGCCCGCTGCGCTCGGGTCGCTGGGGCCGTCCGACAGCGCCCAGCGGCCGCCTGCCGCGGGGGCGAACCGGTCGTCGTCGCCGAGCAGCTCGCGGATGCGACGGACGAGCGCACCCATGTCCGTGGCCCTGGCGGCGTCGCGGAGGTGGTTGACGACCGCGCCGTTGAGCTGGGCGGCGAGGCTGTCCTGGCTGGTGGACCGCAGCGCGAGATCGACGAGCCGCTTCCGCCCGCGCTCCCCGTCGAGGAAGTCGTGCGCGGTCTCGAACACCGCGTCGTCGTCCCACGCCGAGTGTCCCTCCGGCGGCGGGAAGTTCCGTGCCCATGCGACGGCCCGGACCGTCCGGTACAGCAGCGCGGCGAACTGCGGGCCGGGGCGGCCCTCGCCTACGAGCTCCTGGTAGGCGGTCATCCGAACCGCTCCTGCACCGCAGCGAAGACCTTGGGTTCGAGCAGCCCGGCGCGCCGAACAGCGCCTGGCGTCCACGACGACGCCTCGACCGATGTGAGGTGCGCCCACACGCCTGGGACGAGCAGACCGAGCGCGGGCGACGCGGCGTGCGGGACGCCGGGGACGTGCAGTTTCGTCGTCCGCGTGACGACGGGGTACCGGACGAACGCACCGCGAGGGACGGCAAGCACGACCGCTGGGCGGTTCGGCTTGACGTCCGCCCGGTAGGCGATGCGCGTCTCGATCCAGTACACCTCCCCAGGCAGCGGCCTGAACGGCTCGTCCACCGCGATCATGCGCGGTCCTGCCGGGCCACGGCGCGCGGGGCAGCGTCGTCCACTGCTCCGACACCTCCCAACACGCCGCCGCCTCCACGCCGGGCAGACGTCGGACCCTCGGACCGCGTCCGGCGCAGGTCCGATGCCGGCGTCCACCCGACGAGAGGGTGACGATTCCACCCCGGTCGACGAGCGGCGTCCCTGCGACCGCACTCATGCACATGTCGCATGGGTGGCTGGCCGGGCGCCGCGGCAGGACTTGCCGACGCGCACTCGTCAAACGGTCTCCACGCGCGCCGGGCGCCGCTCCGGTCAGTGGTCGCTGTAGACGGCGAGCGCCACGGGCACGCGTCCGACCGTCGCTCTTCACTACGCCTTCCTGGACGGAGCGAAGCGAGCCAGCACGACAGGCACTTGGCACCGCAGTCAAGAGCCCGCTCAACGAGCCGGATGCTGCGCCGGTGCAGGCGTCGGACGAGTCGAGATCCGCAACTCAAACCTGCTGCGGCGAGCGACTGCTAACGAGCAGCGTTAGCAATCGAGATCAATCGATGCGCCACGTGATCAGGGAAAGTGCCTGTGACCTGCGGCTTTGAGCGCGCTCGGCAGGATTCGAACCTGCAACCTCTTGATCCGTAGTCAAGTGCTCTATCCGTTGAGCTACGAGCGCAGGTGCTCCGGAGAGCAACAGCGGTAGAGCATACCGGTCGCATCAGGCGCCACCGCTCGGGCAGGCTGCCCACCATGGAGCGGCAGCGGATCTCCTCAGGAGCGGTGTGGGAACCGGTCGTCGGCTACTCGCGTGCGGTGCGTGTCGGGCCGTACGTCTGGGTCTCGGGCACCACCGCAGCGGCCCCGGACGGCGGCGTGATCGGCGAGGACGCCGCCGACCAGACGCGCGAGGCGCTCCGCCGCATCGCCGCCGCCCTCGAGCAGGTCGGCGCGACTCTTGCCGACGTCGTCCGCACCCGCATGTACGTCACCGACATCGCGCAGTGGGAGGCCGTCGGCCGCGCGCACGGCGAGGTCTTCGGCGAGATCCGCCCGGCGACCGCCATGGTGCAGGTGGCCGCGCTCATCGACCCGGCACTGCTGGTCGAGGTCGAGGCCGACGCCTACCTGACCAGCGAGCGCTGACGCGCCGCCCGCCACGCGCTGAGCGCGTAGTCGACGCCGGTCGCCACCGTCGCGACGACCGCGATCGCGAGTACGGGCACGCGCAGCGACGCGGCCGCGCCGGACAGCGGCAGCAGGTACAGCGCCACCGCGCAGTTCTGGCTGAAGGCCTTGAGCTTGCCGCCACGGCTGGCCGGGATGACGCCGTGCCGCAGCACCGCCGTCCGCAGCGCCGTCACCCCCGCCTCACGGCCGATGACGACGGCGGTCACCCACCACGGCACGGCACCCAGCCACGACAGGCCGAGCAGCGCGGTGCCGACCAGCGCCTTGTCGGCGATGGGGTCGGCGAAGGCGCCGAAGTCGGTGCACAGGCCGCGGCTGCGCGCGAGCCGGCCGTCGACGACATCGGTGACGCACGCCGCCGTGAACACCGCCCACGCCGCGACGAGCCAGGCGTCACCGAAGGTCGCGCTGCCGACGATCAGCGCGGCGAACAGCGGCACGGCGAGCAGCCGCGCGACGGTCAGCGCGTTCGGGAGGTTGACGAGCGGCACCGGAGCGGGCACCTCGACCAGCACGGGACCGTGAGCGACCGGCACGGCGACGGGCTCGGCGCTCATGCCGCGCCTCCCGCGGGACGGGCACCGGCGCGCTCGCGCCACAGCCACGACAGGACGAGTTCGGCCGTGCGCTCCGGCACCTCGATCTGCGGCACGTGGCCGACGCCGTCGAGGACCTCGAGCTGCCAGTCGGGTCGCTGCTCGAGCAGCGCCTGCGAGCACGACAGCGGCACGAGCCGGTCGAGCTCGCCGTGCACCACGAGCGCCCGGTGCCGGACGGCGACGATGGTCTCGCGGTAGGCGGCACCGCGGGCCAGCAAGGCGACGAGCGAGCGCGCCGCCTCGAGGAACGCGGCCTCGGCGTCCGGGCCGGCGGCGCGCGAGGCGACCAGCTCGACGGCGACCTGCCGCATCTGCTCTGAGACGCGGCTGATGTCCGCCGTGGTCAGCCGCATCTGCTCGCGCACGACGCCCTCGGCGCCGAGCCGTTCCAGCCGCCGGGCGAGCACCCGCTGCGCGACGCCGGGGACGGCGAACACGGCGGCCTGCCGGGCGACGGCGAGGTCGGGCAGCTCGGTGCGCACCCGCGGCGCCGCCGGGCCGATGAGCACCAGGTCGGCGACGCGGTGCGGCGCCTCGGCCGCCTCGAGCAGCGCGATCGTGCCGCCCATGGAGTTGCCGAGCAGCACGGCGGGCTCGCCGACGACCTCCTCGAGGAAGCGGTCGAGCAGCGCGCGGTTGGCGAGCACGGACGACGACCGCCCGGCCCGCGGCGTGCGGCCGTGGCCGGCGAGGTCGATCGCGTAGACGCGGTGCCGCGCAGCCAGCAGCGGCCCGAGGTCGTGCCAGTTGGCGTGCGAGCCGCCGAGGCCGTGCACGCACACGACCGGCGGTCCGAGCACGTCGCCGGTCGGGGCGTGCTCGACGTAGTGCACCGGCCCGTCGAGGTCGACCGTGCGCGAGCCCTCGACCGGCTCGCCGGACGGCGGAGTGAGCGCGATCTCGGGCAGCGACCCGCGGGCCAGGCCGTCCACGTCGACAGGCACGTCGACAGGCACGTCGACAGGCACGTCGTCAGAGACGCCGTCAGCCCGGCGCCGGCGGGCGAGCCGGTCGAGCGCGACGCGCTCGCGCAGCTGCGCGACGGTCGCGGCCTCGCGCAACGCGGCGGCCCGACCGCCCAGGGCCGACGCCCGACCGCCCAGGGCCGACGCCCGGCCGCCCAGGGCCGAAGCCCGGTCGCCCAGCGCCGACGGCCGGAGGGCGCCGGCGCGGTCGCGCCAGGCCGTTCCCTGCCGGGGCACGGCAGCGGCCAGCCGCCCCGTCCGGTGCCGGACGGCGCGGCGGGTTCGGGCAGGCAGCGTGCTCACGCGGGTCCTCTCCAGACGTCGGGGCAGGGACGCACCCGGCGGACCGGGCGACACAGGAGTGTGCGCTGTCAGCGACGCCTCAACCACGTCGCGGACGCGAGTGACGTCACACCGACGGCGCTCTGTCATGGACGACACGAAACAGGACGCAGAGCGGCCCGCGCACGGACCGCCTGGCGGAGGCTCGGGGATTTGAACCCCGGATGGGCTTGAAGGCCCAAACCGCATTAGCAGTGCGGCGCCATAGACCGGACTAGGCGAAGCCTCCCGAGGGCCTCGCGGCCCACGGCCGAGGAGCGTACCGGGTCCGGCGCGCCGGCGGCAGGGGCCGCGTGGGGGTGCGCCGACCGGGTGACGCGCCGGTCCCGTCGCGCGGCTGACATGGACGCGGCATCACCGCGTGCCTACGGTGTCCCTCGAGGGGGTGGCCGTGGCGGACGTCGCGGAAGGCGCGTCCTGGCAGGGCGGCGGCCCGCCAGGCGTCGAGTTGCCGCGCACCCGGGCAGCCCGGCTGGTCGTGCCCGACGTCCTGCTCACCGACGTGCTCGCCGTGCTGGCCGGCGCCGGCACCACCGCGGAGGCCGCCGGCGCCGCCCTGCCGCTGCTGGCCAGCCGTCCCGGTGTGCGGGCGGCCGCCGTCGCGGTCCGCAGCGGTCGCTCGGCGGTCGTGCTCGGCTCGGCCGGCTACGACTGCACGACCATGGCGGCCGGCGCGGAGCTCCCCCTCGACGCCGGGCTCCCCGTCACCGAGGCCGTGCGCACCGGCCGCACCGTCGTGCAGGGAACCGGCCCGAGCTGGGTCGCCCTGCCGTTCGGCCGCGGCGCCCAGGAGCCGGGGGCGCTGCTGCTGAGCCTGACCGCCGCGCCGCCGGAGCACACCGCCGACCTGGCCCGCCTGCACCGGATGGCTCGCGCGCTCGGCGATGCCCTGCACCGCAGCGGCCAGGCCGATCTCGCCACCGCCTCGCTGGCCGCCGTGAGCGCGGCGCTGCAGCCACCGGCCACCTCGACCGACGCCTGCGAGGCCGCCGTCCGCACCCTCGGCGCCCGCGACGGCGTGAGCGGGGACGTCGTCGCCTGTCTGGCCGACGGGCGCGGCGGCACCTGGCTGCTCGCCGCCGACGTCGTCGGGTCAGGGCTGGTCGCCGCGCTGCTGGCGCGCAGTGTGCGGGCTGCGGCGCGGGCCGTCGCGGCGTCCGCTGCCGGACCGGCCGCGCTGCTGCAGGCCGTCGAGCACGGCATCGCCGACGACGTCCCGCCCGGCTGCTTCGTCACCGCCGCCGTCGTGCACCTGCCGGCCGTCGGCCCGGCCCGGGCGGCCAGTGCCGGGCACCCGGTGCCGGTGGTGCTGAGCGCCGGTCGTGCCGTCGCCGTCGACGTCGAGGCCGGGGCGCCACTGGCCCTGGAGACGGTGTCGGCGGCCCCGCGGCCGGAGTCGACCGTCGAGATCCCTGCCGGCGCCGTGCTCCTGCTGCACACCGACGGCCTGGTCGAGCGCCGGGCCGGCCACGGCGTGCGGCTGCTCGACCCGGTCGCCCTGGCCACCGGGCTGCCCGACGACCTGGACACCGCGGCCGACCGGCTGCTCGCGGCGGCCGACGCCGTCGGGCCGGCGGAGGACGACGTCTCGCTGCTGCTGGCCCGCCGTCGACCGTGACCCGCTGGGTGGCGCTGCTGCGCGGCGTCAACGTCGGGTCGGCCAGGCGGGTGTCCATGCCCGACCTGCGGGCGCGGCTGGCCGAGCGCGGCGCGCGGGACGTCGGCACCTACGTGCAGAGCGGCAACGTCGTCCTGTCGTCCGACGGCCCGGCGGACGACGTCGGCCGGCTGGTGGGCGAGGCGGTGGCCGACCTCGGCGTCGACTGCGACGTCGTCGTGCGCAGCGGTGCGGACCTCGCCGACGTCGTCGCACGCAACCCCTGGCCCGACCGCGTGGACGAGCCGACGAAGCTGAACGTCGGCTTCCTCGACGGACGGGCGGCGGGCGAGGCGCGTCGGCTGGGGGCGGAGGAGGAGGTCCGCTTCGACGGCCGCGAGGTGTGGCTCTGGTACGGCGCCGGGCAGGGCCGGTCGAGGCTCGTGCTCGACGTCGGCGACCGCGTGCTGACCGTCCGCAACTGGCGCACCGTCCTGGCGCTGGCCGACATGACCAGCTAGCCGAGGACCGTCTTCCCGGCCCTGGCGCTGCCGCTGCGGGGATGGCGGCGGTGATGAGGGCGGGGA
>DATMJH010000541.1:0-3991 GCA_035554015.1 Mycobacteriales bacterium | reverse complement strand
GGCGAGCCGCGGCAGCAGGACCTGCGTGCCCGGCGCGAGACCGAGCAGCGACGGCAGCAGGGCCACGAGCTCCTTGCTGCCGATGCTGGGGAGCACGTTCGCGGCCGTCACCTGCGCGCCGAGCCGTGACCCGACCCAGGCGACGAGCGCCTCGCGGAGTGCCGGCGTCCCGATGGTCAGCGGGTAGCCGGGAGCGTCGGCGGCGGTGCACAGCGCCTCGCGCACGACCGGCGGCGTGGGGTCGACCGGCGTGCCGATCGACAGGTCCACGACGCCGCCGGGGTGCTGACGGGCTCGGTCGCCGTACGGCGCCAGCCGGTCCCACGGGAACGGCGGCAGCCGCGCCCGCGCCGCCCAGCCGGGCCGCGCGGACGGCGTCGCGCCCGCGGTCGTCAGCGCCGGGCCCGTCTAGTGGCCCTCGGTGTTCTTGCCGAGCGGGACCGCCATGACCACGGGGTGGTCGACGTCGACCGGGCCCACCTTGCTGGCGCCACCGGGGCTGCCGATGCTGGTCGTCTCGGTGAAGAAGTCGACGTTCGCCCGGTAGTAGTCCTTCCACTGCTCGGGCGTGTCGTCCTCGTAGAAGATGGCCTCGACGGGGCAGACCGGCTCGCACGCGCCGCAGTCGACGCACTCGTCCGGGTGGATGTACAGCGACCGCTTGCCCTCGTAGATGCAGTCGACCGGGCACTCCTCGATGCACGCCTTGTCCTTGACGTCCACGCAGGGCTCGGCGATCACGTACGTCACAGCGGTCCTCTTCCGTCGGGAGCGGCTCTAGTGTCGCCGATGTGCCGGTCGACAGGCCAAGCGGGGGCGAGGGTGACGTGCGCTACACGCGCGACGCCGGCCCCGGCGACACGGGCGTGCGGGTGAGCCTGCGCCGCCGGCTGGCCGAGGGCGGCCTCGGCGACCTGCTCGGAGTGGTCGAGCGGTGGGTCGACGGCGAGGTGCGGGTGCGCGACCGGCACGGCGTCGTCCACGTCGTCGACGAGAGCGACGTCGTCGCCGCGAAGCGGGTGCCACCGGCGCCGGAGCGCCGGTGAGCGCTCGCACCCGGTTCGCCGACGTCGTGCGGTCGGAACCGGTCGACGTCGGGCTGGCCGCGCTGCTCGCCGGCGCCGTGCTGTCCCGGTCCGACGACCCGGACGGCGCGGTCGACGACGGGCTGCGGCGGCTCGACGACCTCGCCGCGGCGGCACGCGGCGAGGTCCCCCGCCGGGGCGGTCCCCGGGCGGCGGCGGAGGGCCTGCACCGGGCACTCGGCCGCACCGCGGGGTTCGCCGGCTCGGACGACGACTACGGCGACGTGCGGTCGTCGCTGCTGCACGAGGTGCTGCGCCGCCGCCGCGGGCTGCCGCTGCTGCTGTCGGTGGTGTGGGTCGAGGTGGCCCGGCGGCTCGACGTGCCGGCGTGGTGCATCGCACTGCCCGGGCACGTCGTCGCCGGAGTGGGCGACCCGGACGACGAGCACGCCGTCGTCGACCCGTTCGCCGGCGGGCGGCTGCTCGACGGGGACGACGTCGAGCGGCTCATGCAGCGGGTCGGCGCGCACGCGGCACCGGAGCTTCGGCCGGTCGACCCGGTCGACCTGCTGCTGCGGCTGCTGACCAACGTGCGGGTGCTGACCACCCGGATGCCGCCGTCGCTCGACGCGGCGCGCACCCGGCTGTCCGCCACCGACCTGTCCCTGCTGCTGCCCCGGCACTCGCTCGAGCTGCGCCGCGAGCGTGGGGAGCTCCTGGTGCGCCTCGGCGACCACCTCGGCGGTGCCGCCGAGCTCGAGCGGTACGCCGACGCCGTCGGCGACGAGGACGCCGAGCAGGCCGAGGCGGCGCGGCGCGGCGCCCGCGCCGCCCGTGCCCGCCTCAACTGACGGGGGCAGCGCACAAGATCTTCGTGCTCTCCACAGCGCCCTGGCCCTGTGGAGAGCACGACGTCGCGTGAGGCGACGTCACAGCAAGGCTGACCTCAGCTGGGCGGCGACGAGCGGCTCGTCGTGCCGCAGGTTGCCCGTGGTGAAGCGGAGCAGCAGCACGCGGTCGTGCCGCTCGGACAGCACGACGGCGTTCGCACGCAGCACGTCGTCGTCCCACTGCGCCACGTCGACGTGGTGCGCGCCGTCGATCTCGGCCGCCACCCGCCGCCGCTCCCACCAGGCGTCGAGGTAGCGCTTGCCGTCGGCACGCACGAGGCGTTGCAGGCGGTCGGGCCGCGGGAGACCGTGCGCGCGCAGCAGCCGCAGGAAGGCCAGCTCGCTGGCCGCGTGGGCGCCCTCGCGCACGTCTGCCAGCACGTCGGTGACGAGCGCCCGGCGACGCAGCCTCGGCAGCTGTCGCAGGACGTCGTCGAGATCCTGCGGCCGAAGGAGCCGCTGCTGCACGGCCGCCGCCACCCGCCACTCCGCGGCCCGGTCGGTCGGTGCTTGCGCCGCTGCGTGCAGCACCGCGACCGGCAGCCGGACGACCGGAGGAGTGCGAACCGGGTGCCGCAACCGGTCGAGGCCACGGACGCGGTGCGGCTCGATGCGCCACGGCGGCTCGCCGTGGACCACGGCACCGCGGCGGACCACCCGCTCCTCTGGGACGGCCACGTGCGCGGCGAGAGGCGGCGCGCTGAGCCGCATGCCGTAGAGCACGAGCGCGAGGTCACCCGTGACGGCGGCGCCGTGGCCGCAGTGGAGCGCCGCAGCCCATGCCCGCTGCACCGTCGTCGGCTCGCCGAGGTGCTCCAGCACCACGCCGGGCACCAGCGGGCGGACGCGGCCGGAGTCCAGGAGCCACTGCCAGGCGCCCTCGGTCATGCCGAGGGCGAGGGCCTGCCGGCGGGCGAGGACGCCCTGCTGAGCGGCGCGCACCTGCTCCCACGTCACGCTCTCGGCAGCGGAGGTCATGGCCGCGGAGCATGCCGCCCCACGGGTGGGCGCGGCGGCTGCCCTGTGGACGGCAGCGGCGCACGAGATCTTCGTGCTCTCCACAACGCCCTGACGCTGTGGAGAGCACGATGTCCGTCCGGCGGGTGCTGAGCCCCGCGCCGTAGGGTCGTCGCCGTGCTGCGCCTGACCGACACCCGCTCTCGCAAGGTCGAGGACATCCGCCCGCAGACACCCGGCGTGCTCACGGTGTACGCCTGCGGCCCGACGGTGTACCGGTACGCCCATGTCGGCAACCTGCGCACCTTCCTGCTGTCGGACCTCATCCGCCGCACCGCCGAGGTGCACGGGCTGCAGGTGCGGCTGGTGCAGAACATCACCGACGTCGGCCACCTGCAGGACGACACCGGCATCGACCTGGCCGGCGAGGACAAGCTGCTCGCCCAGGCGCGCGCCGAGAACAAGGAGCCGTTCGTCGTCGCCCGGTTCTACGAGCAGGCCTTCCACCGCGACCAGACGCTGATCGGCGTCAGGCCGGCCGATGCCTACCCCCGCGCGTCGGAGTGCATCGACCTCATGCTCGACCTCATCGGGACGCTGGTCGACAAGGGCCACGCGTACGTCGGCAGCGACGGCACCGTCTACTTCGACGCCCGCTCCTTCGACGGCTACGGCGCGATCAGCGGGAACCGGCTGGAGGACCTGCGCGCCGGGCACCGTGAGGACGCCGAGACGCTGACCGCGGGCAAGCGCTTCCACGCCGACTGGGCGCTGTGGAAGCGGGCCGGCGCGCAGCGGGAGATGACGTGGGACTCGCCGTGGGGGGTCGGGTTCCCGGGCTGGCACATCGAGTGCTCGGCGATGTCGCTCGACCTGCTCGGCGACCGCATCGACATCCACACCGGCGGCATCGACCTGCGCTTCCCGCACCACGAGGACGAGCGGGCGCAGAGCGACGCGGCGGTGGGGCACGAGGTCGTGCGGCACTGGGTGCACGGCGAGCACCTGCTGTTCGAGGGCCGGAAGATGGCGAAGTCGACCGGCAACGTCGTGCTGGTGTCGGACGTCGTCGAGCGCGGGCACGACCCGCTCGCGCTCGACGACGTCCGACACCAGCAC
>DATMJH010000540.1:0-2703 GCA_035554015.1 Mycobacteriales bacterium | reverse complement strand
GTGTTCTTCGTGCTGCTGCTGGCGCTCATCTTCGGCCAGCAGATGGTGGCCTCGCGCTCGCCGCACCTGATGTTCCGGCCGGAGCAGATCCAGACCACCCTCGACGACGTCGTCGGCATCGACCCGGTCAAGGACGACGTCGTCCGCTCGCTCAACCTGTTCCTCGCGCACAAGACCTTCCGCGACGAGATGGGCGGCAGCCCGCGCCGAGGGCTGCTGTTCGAGGGCGCCCCCGGCACCGGCAAGACGCACCTGGCCAAGGCCATGGCCCGCGAGGCCGGGGTGCCGTTCCTGTTCGTCAGCGCCACCAGCTTCCAGTCCATGTGGTACGGCGCGACGGCGAAGAAGATCCGGTCGTACTTCAAGGCGCTGCGCAAGACCGCCCGCAAGGAGGGCGGCGCGATCGGCTTCATCGAGGAGATCGACGCCATCGCGATGCAGCGCGGCGGCATGGCGTCCGGGATGACGGCCGGGATGACGGCCGGGATGACGGCCGCGATGACGTCGCTGTCGGCGTGCCAGGGCACGTCGTGCCTGCCGAGCACCTACGCCGGCGCTGCGCCCGTGACGACGTCCGCGACGGTGCAGAACGGGTTCGTCAGCGAGGGGACCGGCGGTGTCGTCAACGAGCTGCTGGTGCAGATGCAGAGCTTCGACGACCCGACCGGCTGGGACCGCGTCCGCGGCTGGTTCGTCGACCGCGTCAACCTGCTGCTGCCGGGCAACCGGCAGCTCAAGCGGCCCGACCTGGTGCCGACGAACATCCTGCTCATCGCGGCGACCAACCGCGCTGACGGACTCGACCCGGCGCTGCTGCGCCCCGGCCGGTTCGACCGGCGGCTCACCTTCGACCTGCCGGGCAAGGCCGGCCGCCGCGCGCTGGTCGACCACTTCCTGCGCAGCAAGGCGCACGCGGCCGAGCTCGACGACGACGACCAGCGCGACACCCTCGCCGGCATCACCCAGGGCTACACCCCGGTGATGATCGAGCACCTGCTCGACGAGGCGCTGGTGTCTGCCGTGCGCCGCGGCGAGAAGACCATGACCTGGGAGGACGTCGAGAAGGCCCGCCTCGCCGAGGAGGTCGGGCTCGGCCAGCCGGTGGCGTACACGCCGCACGAGAAGCGGCTGATCGCCACCCACGAGGCGGGGCACGCGACGGCGGCGTGGCTGACCGCCCCCGACCGGCGGCTCGAGGTGCTCACCATCGTCAAGCGGCGCAGCGCGCTCGGCCTGCTCGCGCACGGCGACCGCGAGGAGGTCTACACGCGGTCGCGCAAGGAGATGACCGCGCTGGTGCAGATCGCGCTGGCCGGGCAGTGCGCCGAGGAGATCTTCTTCGGCGACGTCTCCACCGGGCCGGGGGGCGACCTGCTCTACGCCACGAACGCCGCGGCGGAGATGATCGGCTCGTCGGGCATGGAGGGCACGCTCATCTCCTACGCCGCGATCCAGAACAGCTCGTTCTCCGACACCAACATCGTCGGCCGGGTGCTCGCCGACGACCGCGGTCGCGACGCCGTCGAGCAGCTGCTGCAGCGCAACAAGCGTGAGGTCAAGGCGCTGCTGGAGAAGAACGCCCACCTCGTCGAGGCGCTGCGCGACGCGCTGCTGGAGCGGCACGAGCTCGTCGGCGTCGAGATCACCGACGTCCTGGAGAGGGCGGCGGCACAGGGCCCGCGCACCGAGCGTCGGACCATCGACCTGACCGGGGAGCGCGCCGGCCAGCAGTAGCCCGCAGGGTGGCAGGCTGACGTCGTGCCCGAGCCCGCCGCGACGTCTGGCGACGACCGGGTGCCGCCTGCGCTGGCGCTGACGGTGGTGGTCGTGCTCGCCGTGCTGCTCACGGCGTGGGCCGCCTTCCTGGTACCCGTGCGCGTCCGGGACGTCGCCGTGCCGGTGTGGCTCGTCCCGCTCGGCGTCCTGCTCGCGATCTGCCGGGCCGCTGCCCGCACCGCGGGGCGCACGGCCGTCCTGGTACCGGCGATGGTGTGGCTCGGGCTCAGCTGGCTGGCGCTCGGGACCGTCCGCGCCGAGGGCGACCTGGTGGTGCCCGGGACGGCGCCCGGCTACGGCTATCTCGTCGGCGGCCTGCTCCTGTGGCTGGTGCTGCTCGCCCGGACGCCCGACGCCCCGGCGGGCCGGGCGGACGACGCTCGACCCGACCGGGCCGGCCGGCCGGCTACACCCGCGGCCGGTGCGCGCCGATAGCCCCGACGTGGACAGCGAGGTGGTCGTCGTCCGGCTGGGCGGTACCCGGTACGGGCTGGCGATGGCGCATGTCGCCGAGGTCGGGCGCCCTCCCGTGCTGACCCGCGTGCCCGGCCTTCCCGAGTGGGTCGCGGGCGTCGCGAACTGGCGCGGCCGGGTGCTGGGCGTGCTCGACGTCCGCACGCTGCTCGGCGGTGCGCGCTCACCGCTGGACCGCCGTGGTCGCATGGTCGTGCTCACCTCTCCGCGCTCGCGCACCACGACGGTGCAGGTCGGGCTGCTCGTCGAGGACGTCGAAGGCAGCGCGCTGGTCGACGCCGAGCAGGTCGAGCCCCCGCTGGCCTCCCTCCCGGACCGGACCGCTGCGCTGCTGGCCGGGCAGGTCACCGACGCGGACGGCCCGTGCGGCCTGCTCGAGCTCTCCGCGCTGTTCGGGCTCGCCGACGAGCTGCCGCGCGCCCGCCGCGCCGGCTGACGCCGTCCCCCCGGCCC
>DATMJH010000539.1:0-7285 GCA_035554015.1 Mycobacteriales bacterium | reverse complement strand
CGCTCGTCGTCGTCCCCACCCGGGAGCTGTGCGTGCAGGTCGCCCGCGACCTGGAGAACGCCGGCAAGGTCCGCGGCGTGCGGGTGCAGACCATCTACGGCGGACGCGCCTTCGAGCCGCAGATCGACGCGCTGCGCAAGGGCGTCGAGGTCGTGGTCGGCACGCCCGGCCGGCTTCTCGACCTCGCCCGTCAGGGCCACCTCGACCTGTCGCAGGTCGGCGTGCTGGTGCTCGACGAGGCCGACGAGATGCTCGACCTGGGCTTCCTGCCGGACGTCGAGCGCATCCTCGAGCTGCTGCCGACCGAGCGCCAGACGATGCTGTTCTCGGCCACGATGCCCGGCCCGGTCGTGACGATGGCGCGGCGCTTCATGAAGCAGCCGACGCACATCCGCGCCGAGGAGGCCAACGAGAAGCGCACGGTGCCCGACACCGAGATCTTCGTCTACCGGGCGCACGCCATGGACAAGGCGGAGGTGCTGGCCCGCATCCTGCAGTCCGAGGGCCGCGGGCTGACGATGGTGTTCTGCCGCACCAAGCGCACCTGCGACAAGGTCGCGGCCGACCTGGTCGACCGCGGGTTCGCCGCGGCTGCGGTGCACGGCGACCTCGGGCAGGGGGCGCGCGAGCAGGCGCTCCGGGCGTTCCGGAGCGGCAAGATCGACGTGCTGGTGGCGACCGACGTCGCGGCGCGCGGCATCGACGTGCAGGACGTCACGCACGTCGTGAACTACCAGTGCCCGGACGAGGAGAGCACCTTCCTGCACCGCATCGGCCGCACCGGCCGGGCAGGCGCCAAGGGCGTCGCCGTCACGTTCGTCGACTGGGACGACGTGCCGAAGTGGAAGCTCATCAACAAGGCGCTCGACCTGCCGTTCGAGGAGCCGGCCGAGACGTACTCCTCCAGCGCGCACCTGTACTCCGACCTGCGGATCCCGGAAGGCACCAGGGGCACGCTGCCGCGCGCGAAGCGCGTGCGCGAGGGTCTCGAGGCGGAGCAGGTCGAGGACCTCGGCGAGACGGGCCGCAAGCGACCGGTCCGCGACGCGGGGGGCCGTGGCCGGCGCGGCGACCGCGAGACGCGCTCCGGTGCGCGCCGCGACGAGGCCCGCACCGATGACGACGCGCCGCAGCTCCCCCAGCGCACCGGCGCGCCCCGCCGTCGCACCCGCGGCGGTGGTGCTGCAGCGGCTGCTGCTGCGGGGGAGGTGTCCGCCGGCGACGGCACCGGTGCAGCGACGGCCGCGGGCGACGCTCCCAAGCGCCGTCGCCGGCGCGGCGGACGCGGTCGCGGCCGGGGCAGCGCGGGAGCCGCACCGGGAGCCGAGCAGGGGGGCAAGGGCGCCGGCCCGGACGCCTGAGCCAGCTGCTCAACCGGCGCCCCCGGCCTGCCGATGACAGCGGCATGGTGCTGCGGGCGCACGGGCGCAAGGCGGAGGACGCGAACGACCTCCGCACCTGGTTGACGACACTCGAGGGCTGCCCGCGGGTCACCGACACGCTCGTGCTGACGTGCGCGCAGCACGGCGACGAGCGGCCGACCTGGAACTACGTCGAGGCGGACCCGGCCGCGGGTGTCGCACGCCGTCGCTGCCTGGCCTGCGGGTTCGCCGTCTCGGTGCTCGACTCGAACGCCCGTTGGACCTTCCCGCCCATGTGGTCGTGCGGCAGCTGCGGCCACTCCATCGCTGAGGTCGCCGCCGGCCTCAGCGCCCCCGAGAGCGATGCCGTCGAGTGGGTCGTGCTCGGGGCTCGCTGCGTCGAGTGCGGTGACGTCGAGGGCCTCACCGACGTCGTCGTCCCCGGGCTGCCGCTCAGCGAGGTCGTCGCGGCTCTCTGAGCGGTGCTTGGCACCATTCCCCGGTGCACCTGCTGCTGCTCGCCGACACGCACGTCCCGCGCCGCGCGCGCGACCTGCCCGACCAGGTGTGGCGCGCGGTCGAGCGCGCCGACCTCGTCGTGCACGCAGGCGACTGGGTCGACGTCGCGCTGCTCGACGCGCTCACCGCGCGGTCACGCGACCTGCTCGCCTGCTGGGGCAACAACGACGGTCGGGACCTGCGCGCGCGGCTGCCCGAGGTGGCCCGCCGCGAGGTCGACGGCGTGCGGCTCGCGGTCGTGCACGAGACCGGCGCGGCGACCGGTCGCGAGACGCGCGCCGACGCCGCGCATCCCGACGTCGACGTGCTCGTGTTCGGGCACAGCCACGTCCCGTGGGACACGACCACACCGAACGGCCTGCGGCTGCTCAACCCCGGGTCACCGACCGACCGGCGCCGTCAGCCGGCGTGCACGTACATGACCGCGCGGGTGCAGGGCGGTCGCCTCGACGACGTCGTCCTGCACGCTCTGCCGCCGCGCCGACGCCCGTAGCCTTGCCCTTGTGAGCGCCAGTCTGCTCCCGGTCCCGCCCGGCGCCGTCCGGCGGTTCGTCGACGTGCCGCGAGGTCCCCTCGCGGTGCTCGAGGTCGTCGTCGACGACCCGGCCGTCGTCCTCGTCCCCGGTTTCACCGGCAGCAAGGAGGACTTCCGGCACCTGCTCGCGCCGCTGGCCGCCGACGGCCGTCGTGTGGTCGCGATGGACCAGCGAGGGCAGCACGAGTCGGCCGGTCCCGACGAGCCGGACGCCTACGCGGTGTCGCACCTGGCCGCCGACCTGCTGCACCTGCTCGACGCGCTCGGCGGCCGGCCGGTGCACCTGGTCGGCCACTCCTTCGGTGGCCTGGTGTGCCGGCACGCGGTGCTCGAGCAGCCGGACGCCGTCGTCTCCCTGACGCTGATGTGCTCCGGACCCGAAGCGCTCACCGGCCCGCGCGTCGAGCTGCTGCCGCTGCTGCGCCCGGTGCTCGAGGAGGGCGGCATGCCAGCGCTCGTCGAGGCGCTCGCCGCGATCGAGGCCGACGACCCCCGGGCGCAGTCGATGCCGCCGGACGTGCAGGCGTTCCTGCGCGAGCGCATGCTCGCGTCCGTGCCGGGCGCGCTGCTCGGCATGGCCGAGGGGCTCACCGGCGAGCCCGACCGCGTCGACGAGCTGCGTGCCACCGGCGTGCCGCTGCTCGTGCTGCACGGCGCGGCCGACGACGCGTGGTCGCCTGCGGTGCAGGCCGAGATGGCCGAGCGGCTCGGTGCGCGCTACGTCGTGGTGCCCGACGCGATGCACTCACCTGCCGTCGAGAACCCGGCCCCGACCGCGCGCGCGATGAGCGCGTTCTTCGCCGACGTGGAGTCAGCCCGCTGACGACTGCTGCGCGACCTCGAACGCCCAGACCGTCGAGCCCGTCGCTGCCGGTCGCTCACCGTCTGGACGCCCGCTCGCGCCGGCGTGGCCGCGGCTGAACTCCTGCGACCCGCGCCAGGCCTCGAAGTCCTCGCGCGACCGCCAGCGCGTGTAGACCAGGTACGAGTCGGTGCCCTCGACCGGTCGCAGCAGCTCGAAGTGCTCGAAGCCCGGCGCGTCGTCGACGGCGCCCTGCCGGCGCGCGAAGCGCTCCTCGAGCGTCGACCCTGCACCGGGCGGGACGGACAGGACGTTGACCGCGACGAAGCTCACGGCGGCACGGTAGCGGCGCGAGGCGCCCGTCGCCCGAGGTGTGAGCCGAGAGCGCCGGTGGCACCCTCGTCCACGTGACGGCAGAGCCCCTGCACCCGGCTGCGACCGACGAGCGCGACCCCGGCCTGTTCGGTCCCGACAGCGTCACGTGGCGCGTGCACGCCGACCCCGCGATGGCGCTCGCCGGCCTGCGGGCGCTGCTGCTGCAGGCCGTCCACCCGCTCGCGATGGCCGGCGTCGCACAGCACAGCGACTTCCGCGGCGACCCCTGGGGGCGGCTGCTCAGGACCGCCGAGTTCGTCGGCGTCACGACGTACGGCACGCGCCGGGAGGCGCTGCGTGCCGCGGCGCGGGTGCGCGGCATCCACCGCAGGCTCGCCGGGGTCGAGCCGGAGAGCGGGACGGCGTACCGCGTCGACGACCCCGACCTGCTGCTGTGGGTCCACTGCTGCGAGGCGGAGTCGTTCCTGTCGACGGCGGTGCGCTGCGGGCTGCGCGTGTCAGCACGCGAGCGCGACGCGTACTACGCCGAGCAGGTGCGGTCCGCCGAGCTGGTCGGGCTCGACGCGCGGAACGTGCCCTCGTCCGTGCACGAGGTGCGCGAGTACTTCACCGCCGTGCGGCCGTCCCTGCGGGTCACCGCGGAGGCGCGGCGCACCGCGCGCTTCGTGCTGTGGCCCCCGATGCCGTCACTCGTCGCGCTGGGCACACCGGCCAGACCGGCATGGGTCGCGCTCGCCGGTGCGGCGGCGGCGATGCTGCCGCGCTGGGCGCGCCGGCTCTACGCCCTGCCCGGCCTGCCGACGACCGACGCCGCTGCGACCGCGGCGGGCCTGGCCTTCCGGACCGGGCTGCTCGTGGTGCCCGAGCGGCTGCGGCACGGACCGCACCTCAAGGACGCGCAGCGCCGGCTGGGTCTGTCCTGACACGCGACGAGGGCCGGTGCGCGTGCGCGCACCGGCCCTCGTCGTCGTGCCCGACCAGCTCTGGACTAGCTGCCGTAGATGCGCTCGGGGAAGTCCTCGCCGACCTGCGGCAGGGTCGGCTGGATCGTGTCGTCGAGGAAGGCGCCGAGGTTGCCGTCCTCCGCGGCCGCGCGCAGGTCGTCCAGGTGCAGGAGCCGCTGGGCGGCGTCGGCCCGCAGGTCGTTCAGCGCGCGCACGTGGTCGTCGATCTGCGACGACAGCGAGGTGATGGCGCGCACCTCGTCCTCGATGCCGCCGACCAGCTCACGCAGCGCCGAGGCGAGCGAGCTGCTGGCCGCACGTGCCGACGGCGTGCTGCTCGACGTGCTGGAGGACGACCGCGAGGTGCCGCGCGACGAGGCGCGCTTGGCCGGCGCCTTGCGCGCGCCGGCCTTCTTCGCGGCACCGCGACGTCCGCCGCCGCGCGAGGACGACGACGCGCGCCCGCCGCGACGGGCTGCCGCCTTCGACGGCGGGTTCGCGCTGGCGCCGCCCGCGCCGGTGTCGCTGCCGCCGCCGTTGCCGCCGCCGGTGTCGCCGGTGGACGGCGTCGAGGCCGTCGTCTCGGTGCTGGTCTCGCTCAAGGGGTCCTCCGTGTCGGTGGTCTGGGTCGTCCGGCACCGCGTGGCAGTGCGCTGCCGGTCGATGGTGTCAGGTCAGCCTGCGCACTGCGCAGCACCCTAGCGAGGAAGTGTCGGCGACTGCAGCCCCCGCAGGCGCTCGGCGGCCGCGCGCAAGGTCGCGTGCTGCTTCGGGAACGCGAAGCGCAGCAGGTGCGCGCCGTCCGCCGGGTCGGCGAAGAAGCTCGTCCCCGGCACGGCCGCGACGCCGGGGTCGACGACGATGCGGCGCGCGAACGCACTCGAGTCCCGGTCGGGGTCGACGCCGTCGGTGCGGCACAACACGTAGTAGGCGCCCTGCGGCCGCTCGAAGGCGAAGCCCACCTGCTCGAGCGCGTCGCACAGCAGGTCGCGGCGCTGTCGGTACTCCTCGGCCATCGTCGTGTAGTAGCCGGCAGGAAGCGCCATCGCCGCCGCACCTGCCGCCTGCAGCGGCGCGGCGGCACCGACGGTGAGGAAGTCGTGCACCTTGCGGATCGCGCTCGTCACGCGCGGGGGCGCGATGGCCCATCCCACGCGCCACCCGGTGACGGCGTACGTCTTCGACAGCGCGTTGATCGTGACGGTGCGGTCCTCGAGCCCGGGCACCGTCGCGGGCGGCACGTGCTCGGCGTCGTAGACGATGTGCTCGTAGATCTCGTCGGTCACGCACAGCACGTCCCACTGCTGGCACAGCTCACTGATGAGCTCGAGCTCAGCTCGCGTGAACACCTTGCCGGTCGGGTTGTGCGGCGTGTTGACGATGACGACGCGCGTGCGGTCGTTGAAGGCTGTGCGCAGCTCGGCCTCGTCGAGGTGCCAGTCGGGCTCGTGCAGCCGCACGTACCTCGGGGTCGCGCCGGAGAGGACGGCGTCCGGCCCGTAGTTCTCGTAGTAGGGCTCGAACGCGATGACCTCGTCGCCGGGGTCGACGGTCGCGAGCAGCGTGGCGATCATCGCCTCTGTCGACCCGCAGGTGACGGTGAGCTCGACCTCGGGGTCGATCTGCCAGCCGTCGTAGGTGCGCGCGACCTTGGCCGCGATGCCGTCGCGGAACGCCTTCGCGCCCCAGGTGATCGCGTACTGGTTCACGTCGTCGTCGATGGCCCGCTTCGCGGCGTCCTTGAGCTCCTGCGGGCAGGCGAAGTCCGGGAACCCCTGCGCGAGGTTGACCCCGCCGGACTGCAGGCAGAGCCGGGTCATCTCGCGGATGACCGACTCCTCGAAGGCCGCTGCCTTGACGCTGGTGCGGATGCTCACGGCACCGACCCTGGCATGCGCGTCGGGCCGCTCGCCGACAGGGCGACGGCACCGAGCACAGAGGCCGCGGCGATGAGGGCGAACGCGGCACCGTAGCCGTCGAGCGCGTCGTGCATGGCACCCGCGACGGCCGGTCCGGCGGCGATGCCGAGGGTCGCGGCGAGCTGGCTGCGCGAGTAGATGCGCGGGTAGTCGCGCACGCCGAAGCGCTCGGCCAGCAGCAGCGGGTGCAGCATCAGCAGGTTGCCGACGGTCGCACCGAACAGCACGGTCGAGAGCACCAGCGCGACCGGCGACGACACCAGGGACAGCAGCAGCAGGGACGCTCCCTGCGCCGCCATGAGCACCACCGCCATGAGGCGCATCGAGGTCCGGGTCGCGACGACGCCGCCGACCAGCCGGCCCACCAGGCTCGACCCCGCGAGCGCCGACAGCACGGTGGCGGCGAGCGCGGCGTCACGTCGTTCCGCGACGAGGTTGTAGACGTGCGCCATGCCCCCGACCTGTGCCGCCATGGCGAGCAGGTGCGCGACGGTGACCGCGGCGAAGAACCGCGTGCGCGCTGCGGTCGCGGCCGCAGTGCCCGCAACGGAGAGGTCGGTCCCCGGCGGCGGCTCGGGGTCGCCGTCGGGCTGCAGACCCAACGACTGGGGTGACGGGTGGAGCAGCAGCGCACTGACCGGCACGACGACGAGCACGAACGCCGCCGCGAGCCACGGCGATGTCGCGACGAGACCGTGCCGCTCCACCGCGGCGGCGACGAGCGGCGTGATCAGCACCCCGCCCGCCGAGAGCCCGGTCGTCGCGACGGACAGCGCCACCGACCGCCGGCGCGCGAACCACCGGGTGACCAGCGTGGTGCCGGGCACCAGGCTCGACGCCGAGAACCCGGCGCCGAACAGCGCGTACAC
>DATMJH010000538.1:0-5059 GCA_035554015.1 Mycobacteriales bacterium | reverse complement strand
CCGCCAGCAGGCCGGCGGAGGGCAGCAGGTCGCGCTCGGCGAGCAGCGCCACGAGCAGCAGGCCGAGCACCAGGACGACCGGCGGCCGGGCGAGCAGGCTGCGCGCGCCGACCGCCGGCACGCGCTGTTCGTCCTGCTCGCGCACGCCTCGCGGCGACGCCTGCTGGTGACGCTGCCCGCGCTCGTGCTCGGGTCGCTGGCGCGCACGGTCGGCCTGCTGCTGCTGCGCCGGCTGCGCGAGGCGCGGGACGAGGCAGCCGCGCTCGGCGGCGTCCTGCGCCGGCCGGGTCGCCTCCGGCGGGCGCGGCGGAGGCGCCGCCAGCTCGCCACCGCGCCCGCCTCGCACGTGCGACCGGTGCTCGCGAGCCGCGTCGCGCGGCTGCGCGGCCGCGCCGAGTCCTTCGGCGGCTGGCTGGCCGGCGGCGGCACCCCCGCGCGCGGCCCGGCCGCCGGCCTGCGCGAGCCCGGCGGCGGGTCGGACGACGAGCTCGAGCCGGTCGCTCCCGGGCTCGCGCGCAGCCTGCTCGCCCGGCCGCCGGTCGTCCTGGTGCTCGGCCTGCTGCTCGTGGCGCTGCTCGCCGAGCGCGACCTGCTGCCCTCCGCCGGCCTGCTGGCGGGCGGCCGGCTGCTGCCGCCGCCCTCCGGCGCCGCCGACCTGTGGGACGCCTACACCGCGTCGTGGTCGGCCGTGGGCGTCGGCACCGACGCGCCGTCGCCGCCGCGGGTGGCGGTGCTCGCCGGTCTGAGCACCGTGCTGCTCGGCAAGCCGTGGCTCGCGGTGGACCTGCTCCTGCTCGGCTCCGTGCCGCTCGCCGGCCTCACCGCCTACCTGGCCGCGCGGCGCGTGGTGACCAGCGCGGCGCTCGGCGTGTGGGCGGCCGCCACGTGGGCGCTGCTGCCGGCGGCGACCGGCGCGATCGCGGCCGGTCGCCTCGACGCCGCCTTCGCGCAGGTCGTGCTCCCGCTCCTCCTGCCGGCGCTGGCGGCGACGGCGCGCACCGACCCGCGCGGCCGCTGGCACCGGGTGCCGGCCGCCGGGTTGCTGCTCGCGCTCACGACCGCGCTGGCCCCGACGCTGTGGCTGGTGGCGGCGCCGCTGCTGGTGCTCGTCGGCCTCGCCGGGCTCGCCGGTGCCTCGCGGGCGCAGCGCCCGGCCGCCGCCCGCCGCGCCACGGCGTCGGTCGTCGTGGCCGCGCTGCCGGTGCTGCTGCTCGTGCCCTGGCCGCGCGAGGTCCTGCGCTCGCCGGGGCTGCTGCTGCACGGGCCGGGTGCTCTCCCACCCGACCCGTCGCTGCTCGAGCCCGACCTGGCGGCGTGGCGGCTGCTGCTGCTCGACCCGGGCGGCGCCGCCACGCCGCTGCCGCTGGTGACCGCGGGGCTGCTGCTCGCGGCGCTCGCCGGGCTCGTCCGCTCCGACCGGCGGCGCCCGGCGCTCGCCGGCTGGGGGCTCGCGCTGACCGGGCTGACGCTCGCCGTGGTGCTGGCCCGCACAGCCGTCCCGCTCGCTGTCGGTGGGGTCGACGTGCCGGTCTGGCCGGGGCTCGCACTGCAGGTCGCCGCCGCCGGGCTGCTGCTCGCCGCGCTCGTGGCAGGCGACGGTGCGCGAAGAGCGCTGTCCCGGCGCGACTTCGGCTGGCGCCAGGTCACCGCGTCGCTGACCGCGGCGGCGGCGGTGCTGGTCCCGATCGCCGCCGGCGCGCTGTGGGTGGTGCGAGCAGCCGACGACCCGCTCGGGCGAGGCGTGGACGACGTCGTCCCTGCCTTCGTGGCCGCCGAGCTCGAGGGGGAGCCGGGCGTGCGTGCCCTCGTGCTCGACGCCCGGGCGGACGGCACCGTCGGCTACGAGCTGTGGACGGCGGGCGGCGTGCGGCTCGGCACCGCCGACCTGCCGCTGGCCGACGACCAGGCCGGCGCGCTGGACGACGTCGTCGCGGACCTGCTCAGCGCCCGGGGGAGCCGCGCCGCCGAGGCGCTGGCCACCCGCGCCGTGCGCTACGTCGTGCTGCCGGCAGACGCCCTCGAGACCGAGCCGGGGTCGGCCGTCGCCGCGGCGCTCGACCGCCAGCCCGGCGTCGTCCGGCGCGCCGAGGACCCGGCGCTGCTGTGGCAGCTCCAGCCGCCGACCGCGCACCTCGCGGTGCTCGCGCCGGAGCTCGCGGAGCAGGCCGTGACCGGCGCCCCCGGACCCGACGAGGACGCCGTCGAGACGACGCCGCCGGTCGCGCTGCCGTCGGGTCCGCGGGCCGCGACGGCGCGAGTGCCGGACGGCGAGCCCGGGCGTCTGCTCGTGCTCGCCGAGGCCGTCGACGACGGCTGGCGCGCGACGCTCGACGGCCGGCGGCTGGTGCCGGTCGCGGCGTGGGGCTGGGCGCAGGGCTTCGAGCTGCCGGCCGGCGGCGGTCGGCTCGAGCTGCGTCACGAGGACGGCACCCGCACGCGCGCGCTCACGCTGCAGGGCGCCGCGCTGGCGCTGACGGCCGTGCTCGCGGTGCCGGCCGGGCGTCGCCGCAGCGGCCTCGAGCCCGCCGACGTCACCGAGCCGGCGGTGCGGTCGTGACCGCGCCCGCGCTGCGGCTCGGTCTGGTGCTCGGGCTGCTGGGTGGCGTCGCCGCCCTCGGCGGAGCGCTCGAGGCGCCTGCGCCGACCCCGCCCGGCGCTCCGGAGGAGGTCGCCGTGGTGGGCGCGGAGGCGGTGTGCCCCGACCTGCGCCAGGACGCCGCCCGCACCGTCTCCGCGGTGTCCATCGGCGTCGCCGGCGCCGCCGACGACGGGGCGGCCGTCGAGGTGGCGGCGCGGCTGCTCGGCGACGGCGCCGGCGACCGCACGCCGCCCGACGTCCCGGTGCCGGCGCAGGCGCCCGCGGCCACGGGGCTGGGCCGCGACCTCGACGACGCGGCGCTCGCGCTGCGAGCCGCGGGCCCCGACGCCGCCGGGCTGGCCGCGCAGATCACCGTGTCCGTCTCGGCGGGTGCCGTCCGCGGGCTCGCGACGACGCCGTGCCCGAGCCCGCGCACGGACGGCTGGCTGGTCGGGGGCGGCACGCGGGTCGGCGAGCGCTCCACCCTCGTGCTGGCCAACCCGGACGCGTCCGAGGCCGTCGTCGACGTCTCGGCGCTCAGCGCCGAGGGGCCGGTCGACGGCCGGGCCGGCCGGGGACTGACCGTGCCGGCCCGCGGCCGGACCGAGGTGCCCCTGGACCGGCTGGCGCCCGACCGGTCGCGGCTGGCGGTGCGGGTGCAGGCGACCCGCGGCCGCGTCTCCGCGGTGCTGCGGCACGAGCGGTCCGACGGCGTCGTGCCGCGCGGCGTCGCCTACGCCGCGCCGCTCGAGGCGCCGGCCGAGGTCGTCGTGGTGCCCGGCCTGCCGGCCGGTCCGGGCGGGCGGGCCGTGTGGCTCGCGAACCCGGGAGAGGTGGACGTCACCGCCGACGTCGAGGTGACCACCTCCGACGGCCAGTTCGTGCCCGACGGGCTCGCCGGCCTGCCGGTGCCGGCGGGCACGACCGTCGCCGTCGACCTGTCGGCGGCGCTGGGCCGCACGCCCGCGGCGGTGCGGGTGCGGGCCACCGGCGGCCGGCTGCTCGCCGTCGGCGTGGCCGAGAACGCCGGGACGGGCGACGTCCGCGACCTCGGCTACGCCGGCCCGACGGAGGCGCTCGCCGCTCCCGCGGTCGTGGCCGACGTGCCCCTCGGCCAGCTGGACGCGACGGTCCTGCTCTCGGCGCTGACGGGCGACGGGCTCGTCGAGCTCACGGTGCTGCCCGTCGCCGGTGCGCGGGCGGTGCCGGCCCCGTCGCGACGGGTCGAGGTGCCGGGCGGCCGCACGGTCGCGGTGCGGCTGGCCGACCTCGTTCCCGTCGGCACGCGCGGTGCGGTGGCGGTGCAGGTGGCGCCAGACCCCGCCGCCGCCGGCGTGCATGCGGGCTTCGTCGTCGGCGCGACGCGGGCGGACGGCCCGCTGCTCGCCCTGTCCGCGCTGACGGCACCGCCGGCCCGGGTGACGCGGCCGGCGGTCGTGCGCGACCCGGCGGTCGGCGCGGGCACCCGCTGACCGCGCCCGGTCAGTCCTCCTGCGGGTCGATCTCGTCCGGGCTGCGGCCGAGCAGCCGCGCGACCTGGTCGACGACGACGTCGTGCACGAGGTCGGCCAGCTCCGTGCGCGAGCTCGCGCGGGCCTCGAGCGGCCGCCGGTACAGCACCACGCGCGGCGGCGTCGCCTCTCCGCGCGGACCGAGCCGCGCCGGGACCAGCCGGCCCAGCGGCACCGCGCCGCCGGCCGTCTCGTCCGCGACGACGTCGGCGTCGGCCGTGGCGTCGAAACCCGGCGGCACGTGCGGAACGTCGACGACGGCGAACTCGACGCCGCGCAGGTCGTCGGCCCAGCGCTCCTCGAGCCGCTCGACGGACTCGTGGACCAGGTCGTCGAACCGCGTGCTCGGCGTGGGTGCGGCCGGCACCCGCACCACCTGGCCGCCGACGTCGACGAACGTCCGGACGAGCGGCGCGCGCAGCCCGCGCCCTCGCCGGTCGCGCCGCGCCCGGCCCCCGCTCCGCACGCGGGCAGCGTAGGCGCGTCACCGGGCCGGTGGGTCGTGGCGGCGCCCCGACACGGTGCCGGTGCTGGCCGTCGGGCGCGGGGGCGGCTACCGTCGCCGCCTGGAGCCGGGCCCGGAGCGTGCCCGGCCGGTCCTCGCGGAGGGAGCACGGTGAGCCCTGTCCGGCGCTGCTCGCGCACCGCCTGCACCTTCCCGGCCGTCGCCACGCTCACCTACGTCTACGCCGACTCGACCGCCGTCGTCGGCCCGCTCGCCACCTACGCCGAGCCGCACACCTACGACCTGTGCGAGACCCACGCCGAGCGGCTCACCGCCCCTCGCGGCTGGGAGGTCGTCCGGCACGAGGCCGAGCACCCCGACGTCGTCGCCGCGCGCACCGCCGACGACCTCCCAGCCGCGAGGGGCGGTGAGCCGCTCGGCGTGGGTCTCGCACAGGTCGTAGGTGTGCGGCTCGGCGTAGGTGGCGAGCGGGCCGACGACGGCGGTCGAGTCGGCGTAGACGTA
>DATMJH010000537.1:0-2215 GCA_035554015.1 Mycobacteriales bacterium | reverse complement strand
CCACGCGCCAGGCTCTATGTTGTGAGCAGCGGCCACCGCAAGATCATCCGGAGTCGACACAACCGAGGATGATCAAGCGGTGGCCGTGCCGTTCCAGGCAGCGACACGCGGAAGATCACGAACTACGGCTGGAGTACTAGGCGACGTTCACGAGGTCATCGTGCACGACCGGTCCGACAGTTTCGGTGACGTGGCGTTCGAGCGAGGCGCGCAGGGCGGCCAGGTGCATGTGGCCGTTGACGCGGCGGAACTGCTTGCCGGCCTCGATCATGCCGGCGGCGCACCAGCGCAGCGCCATCTGCCCGTCGCGCCAGTGCTTGACGTTGCGGGAGGTGTGCCGGCAGATCGAGATCATCGATTCGATCGCGTTGGTCGAGCGCAGGGTGCGGGCCAGCGTCGGTGGCACGTCCAGCCGCAGCACGGTGAGTGTCTCGGCCATGCCCTCGCGCAGGCTGGCCGCGGCGCTCGGGTGGGTCTTGTCCAGCTCGCGGGCCAGGGCCTCGAGCAGCGCCTGGGCCTGCAGCGCGGAGGCGGCGTGGTAGGCCTCGCGCATCCGGCGCTCGACGGCCGGCCGTAGCCGCTGCGGCAGCCGGTCCCGCACGTTGCGGATCTTGTGCAGCTGGCAGCGCTGGACGATCGCGCTGTCGAACACGTCGTGCACGGCTCGGTGCAGCGCCTTGCTGCCGTCCAGCACGGTCAGGACCGGCCGGGTGACGTCCAGGCCACGCTCACGCAGCCCGACCAGCAGGTCGGTGACCAGGGTGGCGTTCTCGGTCGAGCCCTCCACCAGCGCCAGCGGGTGCTTGCCGCCCTGGATGTCGATGCCGAGCGCGACGACGCAGCAGGTCTCGGCGAAGTGCACCCCGTCGATCATCAGCGCGACCAGGTCCAGACCGGACAGGTCGGCGGCGAGCAGCTCGGCCAGAGCGGTCTGGGTCCGGGCGACGAACTTGCGCGAGACCGCCGACTTGCTCGTGCTCGTGGCTGTCTGGCTGACCTGCTCGCCGACCGGCTCGAGCCCGACCGGGTAACGGCGGGTCGACAGCCCGGCGAGCATCTTCTCCATCGCCAGCCGGCCGAGCAGCTCGGTGCTGCTGAACAGCTCGTAGGCCGGCACCGCCAGCTCACCCGAGCCGTCGGCCGCGCGCACCCGCGGCCGCTCGACCGGCACCCGCCGGCCACCCAGGCTCACCGACCCGCCTTCAGTGCCGTGCCGCACCGCGACACGCTCGGGGTTGTGCTTGCCCTTCGGCCCGGCCAGCGCGGTCACGTCGGCGTCCATCATCGCGTTCATCACCTGCAGCCCGGTGCCGACCGCCAGGGCCAACAGGCCCTCGCGCAGGTCGGCGGCGACCTCGGCCATCACGACCATCACATGCTCAGGCACGGTCACCTCGAGCGCGCCCGGCGTGTCGATCTTCTTGCTCTGGTAGGTCTTGCTCACAGCGGTCCCCTTCTCGGCAGAGTGGTGTCTTGGCGGACGCCCAACCCCTACCTCACGGCAGGCGTCGAGCGGGGGACCGCCACCTCAAGTTCTACGAGAGCCGGGACAACCTCGCGAGCGGCCCGGCGCCGAGCTCGGCCCGCAGCGCCCGCTCCACCTGACGCCGGCTGTAGCCGAGCCGTGCCGCGAGCCCCGGCACGCCCTCGCGGTCGACGGCGCCGTCCGCCACCAGGCGCACGGCCCGGGCGACGAGGTCGGACCGCGCGTCCCACTCCGGCGAGCCGGGCGAGGCGTCGGGACGGCAGCGCTTGCACGCGCGGTAGCCGGCACCCTGGGCGGCCGCCGCCGTCGGCAGGAACTCGACGTTGTGCCGCCGCGGTGTCATCGCCGGGCAGCTCGGGCGGCAGTAGATGCCGGTGGTGCGGACGGCGGTGACGAACCAGCCGTCGAAGCGCGGGTCGCGCGACTGCACGGCCGCCCAGCAGCGCTCGTCGGCGCTCTCGTCCTGCATGCCGTGCAGTCTGCGCCCGCGGGCCGACGCGGTCTGGCGGGATCGCGACGTCACGATGCCTCCGCTCCCTGCGTCCGCGTCCTGACACACGCACCCCGCGGGCACCTTCGGACGTTTCGCGGTGGAGACCGGCGCTGCGTCCGAGTGCCGGCGCAGGGGAGATGTGTCAGGACGCGGACGCAGGGAGCGGAGGCATCGTGACGTCGCGATCCCGCCAGACCGCGTCGGCCCGCGGGCGCAGACTGCACGGCATGCAGGAC
>DATMJH010000536.1:0-3000 GCA_035554015.1 Mycobacteriales bacterium | reverse complement strand
TCGACGCTGCTCGCCGACGCCATCGCCAGCAGCGTCGAGCCGCGGACGACGCCGACGCCGGTCTCGTCGCAGGAGGTCTCGATGCCGAGGACCAGCGGCTCGTCGGTCACGGTTGCTGCAGGGCCGGTGCTCCTAGGGTGGTCCCCGTGCCCGACGAGCCGCTGGTCCTCGGCATCGAGACCTCCTGCGACGAGACCGGCGTCGGCGTCGTCCGCGGCTCGACGCTGCTCGCCGACGCCATCGCCAGCAGCGTCGAGGAGCACGTCCGCTTCGGCGGCGTCGTACCCGAGGTCGCCAGCCGAGCGCACCTGGAGGCGATGGTGCCGACGGTGCACCGCGCGCTGGAGACGGCGGGTGTCCGGCTCCAAGACCTCGACGCCGTCGCCGTCACCGCCGGGCCGGGCCTGGCCGGCGCCCTGCTGGTCGGCGTCGCGGCCGCCAAGGGCTACGCGCTCGCGCTGGACGTGCCGCTCTACGGCGTGAACCACCTGGCGGCGCACGTGGCCGTCGACGAGCTGGAGCACGGACCGCTGCCCGAGCCGTGCATCGCGCTGCTCGTGAGCGGCGGTCACTCGAGCCTGCTCCTCGTGGAGGACGTCACCTCGACCCTCACGCCTCTCGGCGCCACGGTCGACGACGCCGCCGGCGAGGCGTTCGACAAGGTGGCGCGGCTGCTCGGGCTCGGGTTCCCGGGCGGGCCGGTCGTCGACCGGCAGGCCCGCGACGGCGACCCGGCGGCGATCGCCTTCCCGCGCGCCATGCCGGACAGCTACGACGTGTCGTTCAGCGGCCTGAAGACGGCGGTCGCGCGCTGGGTCGAGGCGCGGCGCGCGGCCGGCGAGCCGGTGCCGGTCGCCGACGTCTGCGCCAGCTTCCAGGAGGCGGTGGTCGACGTGCTCACCGCGAAGGCGGTGCGGGCCTGCCGCGAGTCCGGTGTCGACACGCTCCTCATCGGCGGCGGCGTCGCCGCGAACAGCCGGCTGCGGGCGCTGGCCCAGGAGCGCTGCGCCGCGGCCGGCCTCCGGCTGCGCGTGCCGCGGCCCGGGCTCTGCACCGACAACGGCGCGATGGTGGCGGCGCTGGGGTCACGCCTCGTGGAGCGCGACGTCGCGCCCTCGGCGCTCGACCTGCCGGCCGACAGCGCCCTGGACGTCACCGAGGTGCTCGCCGGCTGACGGCCACGGCGAGGGCACTGCGAGCGACCGGCAGGCTTGTGCCGCTGGCACTCGTCGGTCTAGAGTGCCAACCGTCCAGGCACCTGACCCCCGCGACGGCAGGCCGCCCGGTCCGTCCCTCACACCAGTTCCACCAGGAGGCACTGTGACCACCGCGACCAAGGTCGCCATCAAGCCGCTCGAGGACCGCATCGTCGTCCAGGCGAGCGAGGCCGAGACCACCACGGCGTCGGGCATCGTCATCCCCGACACCGCCAAGGAGAAGCCGCAGGAGGGCACCGTCCTCGCCGTCGGCCCCGGCCGCTTCGAGGACGGCCAGCGCGTGCCGCTGGACGTCAAGGTCGGCGACAAGGTGCTGTACAGCAAGTACGGCGGCACCGAGGTGAAGTACGCCGGCGAGGAGTACCTCGTCCTGTCGGCCCGCGACGTCCTCGCCGTCATCGAGGGCTAGACACCGCTCGTCCTGACGGAGCCCCGGTCCCGACGCGGGGCCGGGGCTCCGCTCGTTCTCCCCCAGACCTAGGAAGAAGGCTCCGTGGCCAAGCAGCTCCAGTTCTCCGAGGACGCCCGCCGCTCGCTCGAGCGCGGCGTGGACGCCCTCGCCAACGCCGTCAAGGTGACCCTCGGCCCGAAGGGCCGCAACGTCGTCCTGGCCAAGGCCTACGGCGGCCCGACCATCACCAACGACGGCGTCACCATCGCGCGCGACGTCGAGCTCGAGGACCCGCTCGAGAACCTCGGCGCCCAGCTCGCCAAGGAGGTCGCCACCAAGACCAACGACGTCGCGGGCGACGGCACCACCACCGCGACCGTGCTCGGCCAGGCGATGGTCAAGCTCGGCCTGCGGGCTGTCGCCGCGGGCGCCAACCCGCTGTCGCTCAAGGCCGGCATCGACGCCGCTGTCGACGCCGTCGACGAGGCCCTGCTCGCCGCCGCGACCGAGGTGCAGACGCACGAGGAGATCGCCGCCGTCGCCGCCATCTCGGCGCAGGACAAGCAGGTCGGCGAGCTCGTCGCCGAGGCCATCGACAAGGTCGGCAAGGACGGCGTCATCACCGTCGAGGAGTCGCAGACCTTCGGCATGGAGATGGACCTCGTCGAGGGCATGCGCTTCGACAAGGGCTACATCTCGCCGTACTTCGTCACCGACCCCGAGCGCATGGAGGCGGTCCTCGAGGACCCGTACCTCCTGCTCGTCGGCTCGAAGGTGTCGGCGGTGCGCGACATGCTCCCCGTGCTCGAGAAGGTCATGCAGTCGGGCAAGCCGCTCGTGATCATCGCCGAGGACGTCGAGGGCGAGGCGCTGGCCACCCTCGTGGTCAACAAGATCCGCGGCACGTTCAAGTCGGTCGCCATCAAGGCCCCCGGCTTCGGCGAGCGCCGCAAGGCGATGCTGCAGGACATCGCCGTCCTCACCGGCGGCCAGGTGGTCGCCCCCGAGGTCGGCCTCAAGCTCGACCAGGTCGGCCTCGAGGTCCTCGGCCAGGCCCGCCGCGTGGTGATCACCAAGGACAACACCACCATCGTCGACGGCGCCGGCGACGCCGCCGCCGTCGAGGGCCGGGTCAACCAGATCAAGGCCGAGATCGAGAACACCGACTCCGACTGGGACCGCGAGAAGCTCCAGGAGCGTCTCGCCAAGCTGGCCGGCGGTGTCTGCGTGATCAAGGTCGGCGCGGCCACCGAGGTGGAGCTGAAGGAGGTCAAGCACCGCATCGAGGACGCGGTGTCGACCGCCAAGGCGGCCGTCGAGGAGGGCGTGGTGCCCGGTGGGGGCGTGGCCCTCATCCGCACCATCCCGGCCATCATCGACGTCGCCGAGAAG
>DATMJH010000535.1:0-2781 GCA_035554015.1 Mycobacteriales bacterium | reverse complement strand
GCGTCAGCGTGCCGCTCGAGGACGACGACGCGCGCAAGGTGCTCCGGCTGGTCGAGGCGCTCGAGGACCTCGACGACGTGCAGAACGTCTGGGCGAACTTCGACATCAGCGACGAGGTCCTCGAGTCCGTCTGATGGCGGCCGACCAGGACTGGAGCGGGCGCCGGCTGCTCGTCGTCGTCGCGCACCCGGACGACGAGACCTTCGGCCTCGGCTCGGTCATCGCCCGCGCCGCTCGGCTGGGCGGGGAGGTCACGGTCTGCTGCGCCACGCGCGGCGAGGCGGGCGAGGTCGTCGGCGACGTCGACGTCTCGGCCGGCCTGGCCGTGGTGCGCGAGCGCGAGCTGCGGGCAGCGGCGCGGGTGCTCGGGGCCCGGGAGGTCGTGCTGCTCCCGTTCGGCGACTCCGACATGGCCGGCGAGCCGCCGGCCGGGTCGCTCGTCGCCGCGCCGCTGGAGGACGTCGTCGCGGCGGTCGCCGACGTCGTGGCGCGGGTGCGGCCCGACGTCGTCGTCACGCTCGACCCGGTGGCCGGTGACGGGCACCGCGACCACGACCGCATCGGCGAGGCGACCACCGAGGCCGTGCACCGCGCCGCTCCCGACGCGCACCTGTACTGGTGGGCCCTGCGTCGTGAGCTGCTGCAGCGCTGGCTCGACGCGCTGCGGCAGACCCGGCCGGACGCCGCCCACCTCGACCTCGACGCGCAGGGTCTCGGCCGGCCGGACGACCAGATCACCACCGTCGTCGACACGACGGCGGACCGACCGACCCGCGGGGCCGCGGTCGCGGAGCACCGGTCGCAGCGGCCGCCGCACGCGGATATGCCGCCGGAGATCGCCGAGCCGTTCCTGTCGCAGGACGCGCTCGTGCGCGCGGTGCCGCCGTGGACCGGCGGACCGGTCGAGAGCGACCTGCTGCTGCCGCCGCGGTGACCGACGCCGCACCGGGCGCGCCTCCCGCACGTCGTCGTCGCCGCCCCGTACGCTGCCGAACACCTGTTCGGAGCGGAGGTGCGGTGCGCGTCCTCGGGGTTGACCCTGGCCTGACCCGCTGCGGGCTCGGCGTGGTCGAGGGCTCGCCCGGCCGCCCGCCGGTGCTCGTGGCGGTCGGCGTCGTCCGCACAGCGGCGTCCGACGACCTGGGCGCCCGGCTGGTGGCGCTCGAGCGCACCGTCGAGCAGTGGCTCGACGCCCACCGGCCCGACGCGGTGGCGGTGGAGCGGGTGTTCGCGCAGGCCAACGTGCGCACCGTGATGGGCACGGCGCAGGCCGGCGCCGTCGCCGTCGTGTGCGCCGCGCGCCGAGGGCTGCCCGTCGCGCTGCACACGCCGTCCGAGGTCAAGGCGGCCGTCACCGGCTCCGGTCGCGCCGACAAGGCGCAGGTCGGCGCGATGGTCGCGCGGCTGCTGCGGCTGCCCGCGGCGCCGCGTCCGGCCGACGCCGCCGACGCGCTGGCCCTCGCGGTGTGCCACCTGTGGCGGGCGCCGGCAGCGGCGCGGCTCGCGGCGGTGGTCCGGTGATCGCCTCGCTGTCCGGCCGGGTCAGCGCGCTGACGCCCGACGGCGTCGTCGTCGCGCTCGGCGGCGTCGGCCTGGCCGTGCAGACGACACCGGCCACCCGCGCCCGGCTGCGCGTCGGCGAGCAGGCCGAGCTCGCGACGAGCCTGGTCGTGCGCGAGGACAGCCTGACCCTGTACGGCTTCGCCGACGACGACGAGCGGGCGCTGTTCGAGCTGCTGCAGTCGGCGTCCGGGGTCGGTCCGCGGCTGGCGCAGGCCGTGCTCGCGGTGCACCCGCCCGACACCGTCCGGCAGGCGCTGGCCGACGAGGACGTGGCGCTGCTCACGACCGTGCCCGGCATCGGCCGCAAGGGGGCCCAGCGCATGGTGCTCGAGCTCAAGGACAAGGCCGGCGCCGTCCCGAGGGGAGCCGCGCCGGCCGCCGGCGGGCCGGCCTGGCGCGAGACGCTCGTGCAGGCGCTCACCGGGCTCGGCTGGAGCGCCCCGCAGGCCGAGAGCGTCGTCGGCGTGCTCGCCGAGCGCCACCCCGCGGCGGGCGCCGGCGACGTCCCCGCGCTGCTGCGCGAGGCCCTCGCCGTGCTGGGGAGCGGCCGATGAGCGCCGACGGCCCCGGCGGCGGCACCGGTCCCGGCGAGCCGACGGCCGCCGAGCTCGCCGAGCTCGACCGGGTGGCCGGTCTCGTCCGGCCGTCCGCCGACGACCTCGAGCGGCAGGCCGAGGCCGCGCTGCGGCCGCGCCGGCTCGACGAGTTCGTCGGCCAGGAGCGGGTGCGCGAGCAGATCGGCCTCGTGCTCGACAGCGCCCGTCGCCGCGGGCGGCCGCCCGACCACGTGCTGCTGTCGGGCGCTCCGGGTCTCGGCAAGACGTCGCTCGCGATGATCATCGCCGCGGAGCTCGGCGCCGGCATCCGCATCACCAGCGGGCCGGCGCTGGAGCGGGCCGGCGACCTGGCGGCCATCGTCACGTCGCTGCAGCCGGGCGAGGTGCTGTTCATCGACGAGGTGCACCGCACGGCGCGCCCCGCCGAGGAGCTGCTCTACATGGCGATGGAGGACTTCCGGGTCGACGTCGTGGTGGGCAAAGGCCCTGGCGCGACGGCGATCCCGCTCGACGTCGAGCCGTTCACCCTCGTCGCCGCCACCACCCGGGCAGGGCTGCTCACCGGCCCTCTGCGCGACCGGTTCGGCTTCACCGCGCACATGGAGCCCTACAGCCCGGCCGAGCTCGAGCGGGTCCTCACCCGCTCGGCCGGGCTGCTCGG
>DATMJH010000534.1:0-5510 GCA_035554015.1 Mycobacteriales bacterium | reverse complement strand
CCTTGCCGGTTCCAGCGCGGTCGGGGCGGCCGGCAGGCGTGTCGTTCGGGCTCACGGGCGCATCCTGGCATGCCGGACACGGCTGCCGCCAGCGTCCCCGCCGATCGGTGCGGCACCAGTCGGCCGTCGGGCGGGCGGCGGCACGTGCGGGGCCGGCAGAGGTCGGTCGGCGGGCGGTCGGGTCAGAGCAGCTCGAGCACGGTGGCGTTGGCCTGGCCGCCGCCCTCGCACATCGTCTGCAGCCCGTACCGGATGCCGTTGTCGCGCATGTGGTGCACCAGCGTGGTCATGAGCCGGGCGCCGGAACCACCCAGCGGATGGCCGAGCGCGATGGCGCCGCCGTTCGGGTTGACCGCCTTGTCGTCGGCGCCGATCTCGGCGAGCCAGGCGAGCGGGACGCTCGCGAAGGCCTCGTTGCACTCGAAGGCGCCGATCTCGTCCACCCGCAGCCCGCTCTTCGCGAGTGCCTTCTGCGTGGCGGGGATCGGCCCGGTGAGCATGGGCATGGGAGGGGCGCCGGCGAGCACCGCGGTGTGCACCCGGGCGATCGGCGTGAGGCCGAGCTCGCGGGCCTTCTCGCTGGTCATGAGCAGCAGCGCCGCCGAGCCGTCGGAGATCTGCGACGAGTTGCCGGCGGTGATCTTGCCGTCCTCCTTGAAGGCGGGCTTCAGCGCGGCCAGCTTCTCGAGGGTGCCGCCACGCCGGACGCCCTCGTCGGCGTCGACCACCGTGCCGTCCGGCAGCGTCACCGGGGCGATCTGGCCGGCGAAGCGGCCCTCGTCCTGCGCCGCGGCCGCGCGCTCGTGCGACCGGAGCGCGAACTCGTCGAGCTGCGTGCGAGAGAATCCCCACTGGTCGGCGATCATCTCGGCGCCGACGCCCTGGTTGGGCAGATCGCTGCCGTAGCGGGCGACGTACTTCTCGCCGAGCGGGCTGGCGGTGAAGGTCGAGCCCATCGGCGTGCGCGACATGACCTCGACGCCGCCGGCCACCGCGATGTCGTACTGGCCGGACACGACGCCCGCCGCGGCGAAGTGCACCGCCTGCTGCGACGAGCCGCACTGCCGGTCGACCGTCGTCCCGGGCACCGTCTCCGGCCAGCCGGCCGAGAGCAGCGCGGTGCGGGCGATGTCGAAGGTCTGCTCGCCGATCTGGCTCACGCAGCCCCAGACGACGTCGTCGACCAGGACGGGGTCGAGACCGGCCCGCTCGACCAGTGCCTGCAGGACGTGCGCCGACAGGTCGGCGGAGTGGACGCCGGACAGGCCGCCCGCTCGCTTGCCGGTCGGCGTCCGGACGGCTTCGACGATGACGGCGTCGCGCATGTGGCGAGGTCCTCTCGGGGAGGGCGCGCGGCGCACCGCGCGGGCGGCAGAGGCCGTGAGTGTACGGCGGCTCGGGCGGGTCGCCGTAGGACGCTCGTCACGCCGGTCAGCCGGTGAGCGCGGCCTCGCGGAGCAGCACGAGCACCACCAGGACGACGCCGACCGCGCCGCACGCCGCCACCTGCACCGCCGTGCGGTGGGGCCCTCGAGGGGCGTAGGCGAGCGCTGTCGCGACGACCGTGCCGACCACCAGGCCGCCCAGGTGCGCGCGCCAGTCGATGAACGGCACGGCGAAGGTGACGACGAGATTGACGGCCAGCAGGCCGACGATGGCACCGGTCTCACCGCCCAGCCGGCGCACGACGACGTAGTAGGCGCCGAACAGCCCGAAGATGGCCCCGGAGGCGCCGACGCCCAGCGTGTTGGCCGGCGCCAGCAGGAAGGCGGTCACCGACCCGCCGAGCGCGGACAGCAGGTACAGCGCGAGGAACCGGCCCCGACCGAGGGCTGACTCCAGCGGAGGTCCCAGCACGGCCAGCGCCATCATGTTGAGGCCCAGGTGCAGCAGCCCCGCGTGCAGGAACGCCGCCGTGACCAGCCGGTAGTACTCGCCCATCGCGACGCCCACCAGCGGGCCCCCCGGCGTGAGCAGGGCGGGCCCGGCGACGTTCCCGTAGTCGCGCCGCAGCGCCTGCTCGCCGACCGCCAGGCCGACCACGAAGATCGCGACGTTCAGCACGACCAGCGTGATGCTGACCCGGCTGGTGTCGTCGGTGATGCGGCCGCCGAACGCGGTCCTCGGCGCGCGCACCGAGCCCGCGCCCTCGCTCACGCAGGAGGGGCACTGGAAGCCGACCGAGGCCGCGCGCATGCAGTCGGGGCAGATCGGCCGCTCGCAGCGGGCGCAGCGGACCCAGGTCTCGCGGTCGCCGTGCCGGTAGCAGACAGGTGGGCTCTCGACCGGCTCGGGGGCGCGCTCGGTCAGGACTCGACCCGCTCGACGCTGACCGACTCGATCACGACGTCGGTTGTCGGCCGGTCCATGCGGCCCGTCGGCGTGGTGGCGATCGCGTCGACGACGTCGCGCGAGGCCTGGTCGGCGACCTCGCCGAAGATCGTGTGCTTGCGGTTGAGGTGGGGCGTCGCGCCGACCGTGATGAAGAACTGGCTGCCGTTGGTGCCGGGGCCGGCGTTCGCCATCGCCAGCAGGTACGGCCGGTCGAACTGCAGCTCGGGGTGGAACTCGTCCTCGAAGCGGTATCCCGGGCCGCCGGTGCCGGTGCCGAGCGGGTCACCGCCCTGGATCATGAAACCGGCGATCACCCGGTGGAACACCGTGCCATCGTAGAGCGGGGTGCTGGCCGTGCGGCCGGTGCGGGGGTCGGTCCACTCCCGTGAGCCCTCGGCCAGCCCCACGAAGTTCTTCACCGTCTTCGGTGCGTGGTTCGGGAACAGCTTGAGCCGCACCGGGCCCTTGGTGGTCGTGAGGGTGGCGAACAGCTCGGTGGCCACGACGGCTCCTTCTGGGTGGGAGGCGGTGCGGGAGCCGCTCCGCGACAGGCACGGCGGAGCGCGCGACGAGTCTGGCACGCCGCCTCCCGGGGCGCGCGCCGTGCCGGAGGGGGTGCGCGAGAGGGGGCTGAGCGGGTAGGCAGGACCTGTCGGGCGGCGCACGCGGCGGACACCGGTGACGCGGGACCCGGCACAGGGCGGTGGCGAGGAGGACCGGTGACGCGGAAGAGCACGGCGACCGAGCGCGCGGAGCGCGTCGTGGCACGCAGCGGCACGAGTGCCGGCGGTGCGGCCCAGCGAGCGGGCACGGCGCTGAGCCGCGCCGGCGAGGTGCTGGAGGAGCGGAGCACGGCGGTGGCACCCGCCGTCGGCACCGCCGTGGGCAGCGCCCTCGAGACGGCGGCCGAGACCGTGGCCGGGGTCGCTGCTGCGGTCGGCGACTTCCTCGACGAGCCCGCCGTGCGTGGCACCGCCGCCCTGGACGCCCTGCGCGGCGTACCCGTCGGGCCGCCGGCGGCCGTGCGGCGCTGGCCGTGGGCGCTCGGGGCCGCGGCGGTCGGCGCCGCAGCCGGGGCCGGCGTCGCGCTGCTGGTGCGCCGGCTCGGCGGCAGCGACGCGCCGGGGGCACAGGAGCCGCACGAGCTGCGGGCCGTCGTCGACCTGCCCGGCGAGGGGACGACGGGCACCAGTCCCGGAGCGGCGGGGGCCGCGCAGGGAACGCCGGGAACGCCAGGTGCGGCGCCGGGTGACCCGACGAGGTCCGCGCCCGGCTAGGCCTCGGTCGGGCCGGTCGCGGCCGCGGGCCGGGACTGCAACGGCAGGACCTCCCCCAGCCCGGGCTGCGGGCCGGGCGAGCGGCCGAGCCGCTGGCTCACCGCGCGCCGCAGCAGCGCGTCCACCTGCGCCTCCGGCGGCACGCCGGCGGACTGGGTGGTGCGGTTGCGGCCCGCGTTCTTCGACTCGTAGAGCGCCTCGTCAGCAGCGCGCACCAGGGTGTCGGCGTCGCCGGCGTGCGACGGGTAGGTGGCCACGCCGGCGCTCGCGGTGATCGGCACGACCGACGGCGCCGACGCGACCGCGCGCCGCAGCCGCTCGGCGATGGCGATCGCCTCGGCCGGCCCGCAGCCGGGCAGCACGACGGCGAACTCCTCGCCGCCGTAACGGGCGGGGGTGTCGAAGTCGCGGCACTCGATGGTCAGCGCGGCAGCGACGTTGCGCAGCACCTCGTCGCCGGCCTGGTGGCCGTGGGTGTCGTTGAGCTGCTTGAAGTGGTCGATGTCGACCATCACGAGGCTGACGTGCTCGGCGCTGCGGGTGGCTCGCGCGACCTCGCGCTCGAGGGTCGCCTCGAAGGTGCGCCGGTTCGCGATCTTGGTGAGGCCGTCGGTCGCCGCCAGCCGCTGCACCTGCTCCAGCAGCCAGGCGTTGCGCAGTGCCAGCGCGGCGTAGGAGGCCGACCGCTCCAGCGCCGTCACCACCCGGCGGGAGATCCGCCCGCCGGAGCCGGCGCGCTGCTCGAGCACCAGGGCGCCCAGCGGCTTGCCCTCCGCCACCAGCGGCACGATGACCAGGTCCTCGGCGTCGGGCAGCAGGCGCGACAGCCAGGGGTCCTGCTGCGCGTCGAGACCGCGGACCAGCTGGGTCGCGTGGGCCTCGTGCGCGACGGCGACGACGGCGCTGCCGCCGGGCTTGCCGGGGCGTCGGGCGGTCGACTCCGGCAGTCCGTAGGAGGCGAGCAGCGGGAGCTGGCCCTCGGGTCCGGCGAGCACCAGGCCGCGGGTGAAATCGAAGGTCTCGACGACCGAGTCGAGCAGCAGCCGGGCGATGTTCTTGCCGTCGACGGCGCGCTCGACGCGCTCGGCCAGCGTGGTGAGGGCCTCGAGGTCGTGCCGGCGGCGCCGCAGCTCCCGCTCGTTGACCGCCGACAGGCTCGACGTCGACACGGTCACCAGCCACAGGACGACGATGAAGACCGCCAGCTGCTGGCCGGCCGACTCGCCGACCGTCGCGGGCGTCGTCATGACCAGGACGCCGGTCTGCTCGGCGTTGTGCACGGCGTACAGCAGCAGCGAGTGCCAGAGCGCGAGCTTCAGCCCGGTCCGGTACGACGCGAGCAGCGCCACCGCGCCGACGTGCAGCAGCACCAGGTAGCGCACCGGGCTGGCCAGGCTGCCCGAGACGTACGCCGTCCAGGCCAGCCAGATGCCGTCGACGATGAGCATCGCCGAGAACAGCACGACGGCGCGGCCGGAGGTCAGACGCAGCCGCGCCAGCAGCTCGCCGAGCAGCACGCCGACCGCGTAGACGAGCGTGCTGACGAGCACCGCGTCGGTGCCCGGCTCGAGCGTGCTCGGCGCGAAGAAGGCAGCGGTGAGCAGGAGGACGATGGCGGCCAGGCGCAGGTACTGCGTCAGGCGCATGCGCTCCCGGAGCGGGACGGTGTCGCCGCTGGAGAGCGAGGTGGCCGTGCCGACGGCCGGTCGGGCGCTCACGCGGGGGCACCTCCAGGCCAGTTCGGTCGGACCACCCGGTGCACCGGGCGGAACTCGAGCTCGGGCTCCTCGTCGACGTCCGCGCCGGCCAGCTTCGGGTCGCGGCGGTCGATCCGGTTCTGCACGAGCAGGAAGAGTCCCACCACGAGGAGCAGGGCGATGGGAAGCGTCGGTCTACGAA
>DATMJH010000533.1:0-4404 GCA_035554015.1 Mycobacteriales bacterium | reverse complement strand
CGCCGTGATCTGCTCGAGCCGCTCGCCGACGGCGGCGAACGCTCCCGTGAGATCCCCGTGCTGCCGCGCCCGGTCGACGTCGTCGAGATGGCGACCCGGTCCCGCTCCACCCGCCGCCGGTAGTTGGCGTACTCGGCGGTGACGCGCTGCAGGTCGGCGGTGAGCTCGGCCGCGAGCGCGTCCTCGGCGGCGGGTGGAGCGGGACCGGGTCGCCGTCGTCGAGATGGCGACCGCCGGGCTGCTGAGCGAGCTGCTGCCCGTGCTCGACGACGTCGACCGGGCGCGGCAGCACGGGGATCTCACGGGAGCGTTCGCCGCCGTCGGCGAGCGGCTCGAGCAGATCACGGCGAAGGCCGGGCTGGAGAAGTACGGCGAGCCCGGTGAGCCGTTCGACCCGGCGGTGCACGAGGCCCTGCTGCAGGCCGAGCCCGACCCGCAGGCCACCGTCGCGGTCTGCGCCCAGGTGCTGCAGCCCGGCTACCGGCTCAAGGGCGGGCGCGTGCTGCGCCCGGCCCGCGTGTCGGTGGCGGAGCCCGCGGCGCCCGCGGCGCAGGCTGCCGACGACCGGAGCGCCGACGACCGGAGCGCCGACGTCCGGGCTGCCGACGGGGCCGACGGCGACCGGGCGGCTGCCGACCCGGCCGGCACCGAGAGCGACTGAGAGGGGGGGGGACGCCGTGAGCGCGCGCGACTACGTCGAGAAGGACTACTACGCCGCTCTCGGCGTCCCCAAGGACGCGACGCCGTCCGACATCAAGAAGGCGTACCGGAAGCTGGCGACGACGCTGCACCCGGACAAGAACCCCGACGACAAGGCGGCCGAAGAGCGGTTCAAGGAGGTCTCCGAGGCCTACGACGTCCTGTCCGACGAGACGAAGCGGCGGGAGTACGACGAGGCCCGGGCCCTGTTCGGCTCCGGCGGCTTTCGCGGCGGCGGGCCCGGCGCGGGCTACCCGGGTGGCGGCGTGCCCGGCTTCGACATCAACGACCTGTTCGGCCGGGCCGGCGCCGGCGGCCTGGGTGACGCCTTCTCCGGGATGTTCAGCGGCGGGCTGTTCGGCGGCGGCCGTGGCCGCGGGCCGCGCCGGGGGGCTGACGTCGAGACCGACGTGACCCTGTCGTTCGGCGACGCACTGCGTGGCGCCACGGTGCCGGTGCGGCTGACAACCACCGGTCCGTGCGGCACCTGCCGCGGCAGCGGCGCGGCACCGGGGACGACGTCGAAGGAGTGCACGACCTGCCACGGCGCGGGCGTCACCACCCGGAACCAGGGTGGCTTCGCCTTCTCCGAGCCGTGCCGCGCGTGCCGCGGCAAGGGGCGCGTCGTCGAGGTGCCGTGCCCGACCTGCGCCGGTCAGGGCGTCGCGACCAGCGAGAAGACGCTCAACGTGCGCGTCCCGCAGGGCGTGGACGACGGCCAGCGCGTCCGGCTGGCCGGGCGCGGCGCGCCCGGCGAGCGCGGCGGTCCGCCGGGCGACCTGCTCGTGACGGTCCACGTCACCCCGCACGAGCTGTTCACGCGCCGCGGGGACGACCTGCTCATCACCGTGCCGGTCACCTTCGCCGAGGCCGCGCTCGGCACGCTGCTCACCGTGCCGACGCCGGACGGCCCGGTCACCGTGAAGGTGCCGTCGGGCACGTCGTCCGGCCGCACGCTGCGCGTGCGTGGTCGCGGCGTGAAGCGGTCCGGCGGCCGCGCCGGCGACCTGCTCGCCACGGTGCAGGTGGCCGTCCCGCAGAAGCTGTCGAGCGACGCCCGTGAGGCGCTGGAGAAGTACGCCGCGGCGACGGCGGGCGACGACCCGCGCGCCCACCTGCAGGAGGTGTCGCTGTGAGCAGCCCGCAGATCGACGAGAACGCCGCGGTCTTCGTCATCTCGGTCGCCGCGGAGCTCGCCGGCATGCACCCGCAGACGCTGCGCCAGTACGACCGGCTCGGGCTCGTCACGCCGGGTCGTGCGGGCGGCGGTGGCCGCCGCTACTCAGCCCGGGACGTCGCGCTGCTGCGCGAGGTGCAGCGGCTGTCGCAGGAGGAGGGCGTCAACCTCGCCGGCATCAAGCGCGTCATCGAGCTCGAGAACCAGGTGGAAGCCCTGCAGGCGCGCGTCACCGAGCTGCAGGACGAGCTGGAGGAGGCCCGGCTGGCTGCCGAGCAGGCGCACGAGCGCGCCGTGGCGTCGATGCGGCGCGACCTCGTGCCGCTCAGCTCGAGCGCCCTGGTCGTCTGGAAGCCGCAGCGCCGGTCGTAGCGCCCGTCGGGCGCCACGCGGTGCGGCGACGCGGCTCCTACTGCTCGGCGAACTCGACGCAGTCGTCGAAGCCGTAGTCGCGCATCGCGTCCAGGTCGGCCTCCGGGCCCTGCTGCTCCTCGAGCTCGCTGAGCGCCTCCAGGTCCTCGTTGGCCACCGCCTCCTCGAGCTGCGGCGCCAGCTCGCGGATCGCGTCGACCTGGCCGCGGACCGGCTCCAGGAAGATGCGGTCGAGCTCGTCGGCGTCGCCCTCGGGCTTCTCGAGGTTCTCGAGCTCCTCGACGGCGTCGTCGCCGATGGCGATGCCCTCGTCGAGGAAGTCGCTCAGCTGGTCGGGCGACTCCGGCTCCCCGAGCTCCTCCAGCTCGGAGTTCGCGTCGGCGCAGATCTGCTCGGCCGAGGAGACGTAGTCCTCCTTCGACGGCCCGCTCGAGCAGGCCGTCAGCCCGACCGTGAGGGCCCCGGCGGCGGCAGCGGCGAGGACGCGTGAGCGCGATCTGGACATGGCAGGACCCTTCGGACGGGAGCAGGCCGGCGCACGCTAGCAGTGCGCACCCGTCCTGCGGCTCACGACCACGCGCACGGCGCGGCGGCCTTGAGCGGAATGCGCTCAACTTCGGTGCTGTTGTGGTCGGCGGACGCACGACACCGCTGGAGGAGCACTGCGCATGGACGCCGACCGCCTGACCACCAAGAGCTCGGAGGCCCTCTCGACGGCCGTCCGCCGCGCCGCGAGCGGCGGGCACGTCGAGGTCGCCCCGGTGCACCTGCTGCTCGCCCTGCTCGACCAGCCCGAGGGCATCGCGGCCTCGCTGCTGCAGGCCGTCGGCGCCGACCCGGCCGCGGTCCGCGCGCGCGCCGAGCAGCACCTGGCCGCTCTGCCCGCCGCCAGCGGGTCGACCGTCTCGGCGCCCCAGTTCTCGCGCGCACTGCTCGCCTCTCTCGACGAGGCCCAGGCCGTCGCCGGCAAGGCGCAGGACGACTACGTCAGCACCGAGCACCTGCTGGTCGGCCTGGCCAGCAAGGGCGGGGACGTCGCGGACCTGCTCAAGGGCGTCGCGCCCGCGGGGCCGCAGCTCCCGCAGGCGCTCGTCGACGCGTTCGCGAAGGTGCGCGGCGGCGTCCGGCGCATCACCAACCAGGACCCGGAGGCGACCTACCAGGCGCTGGAGAAGTACGGCAACGACCTCACGCAGCGCGCGCGAGACGGACAGCTCGACCCGGTCATCGGCCGGGACAGCGAGATCCGCCGCGTGGTGCAGGTGCTGTCCCGCCGCACCAAGAACAACCCGGTGCTCATCGGCGAGCCCGGCGTCGGCAAGACCGCCGTCGTCGAGGGCCTCGCGCAGCGCATCGTGGCGGGCGACGTCCCGGAGTCGCTCAAGGACAAGCGCGTCGTCGCGCTCGACCTCGGCGCGATGGTCGCCGGCGCCAAGTACCGCGGTGAGTTCGAGGAGCGGCTCAAGGCGGTGCTGCAGGAGATCACGCAGTCCGAGGGCCAGATCATCACCTTTCTCGACGAGCTGCACACCGTCGTCGGCGCCGGCAAGGCCGAGGGCTCGATGGACGCCGGCAACATGCTCAAGCCGATGCTGGCCCGCGGCGAGCTGCGCATGGTCGGGGCGACGACGCTCGACGAGTACCGCACTGGCATCGAGAAGGACCCGGCCCTCGAGCGCCGCTTCCAGCAGGTCTTCGTCGGCGAGCCGAGCGTCGAGGACACCATCGCGATCCTGCGCGGGCTCAAGGGCCGCTACGAGGCGCACCACGGGGTCGAGATCACCGACGCCGCGCTCGTCGCGGCGGCCACGCTGTCCGACCGGTACATCACCGCGCGGCAGCTGCCCGACAAGGCGATCGACCTCGTCGACGAGGCCGCCAGCCGGCTGCGCATGGAGATCGACAGCCGGCCGGTCGAGATCGACGAGCTGCAGCGCGCCGTCGACCGGCTGCGCATGGAGGAGCTCGCCCTCGCCAAGGAGGACGACGAGGCCTCGAAGGAGCGGCTGGCCAAGCTGCGCCGCGACCTGGCCGACCGCCAGGAGGAGCTGCAGTCGCTCAACGCCCGGTGGGAGCAGGAGAAGGGCAGCCTGAACCGCGTCGGCGAGCCGAGCGTCGAGGACACCATCGCGATCCTGCGCGGGCTCAAGGGCCGC
>DATMJH010000532.1:0-5550 GCA_035554015.1 Mycobacteriales bacterium | reverse complement strand
ACGACACCCGGCGCTGGGGGCCGCCGTTCCACGGCGACGACGCGGCCTACTTCTTCTCGGTCAACCGCGACCGCCGGCCAGCCCGGCCCGGCCTCGAGCGCGTCGACCAGCGGGGGCACCGGACGAACCTACGGCCTGTCGCGACCCGGCCCGTAGCCTGCCGCGGTGTCCTACGACCCCCGGTCGCTGCCCGACGGCGTCCGCGCGTTCCTCGCCGAGCGGCACCTCGCCACGCTGACGACGCTGCGCCACGACGGCACGCCGCACGTCGTCGCCGTCGGGTTCACGTGGGACGACGACGCCCGGCTCGTGCGCGTCATCACCGATGGGCCGTCGCAGAAGGCGCAGAACGTGCGGCGCGGGTCGCCCCGCGCCGTGGTCGCGCAGGTCGACGGCCGCCGCTGGCTGTCGCTCGAGGGCGTGCCGACGGTGTCCGACGACCCCGACCGGGTCGCCGAGGCCGTGCGCCGCTACGCCGAGCGGTACCGGCAGCCGTCGATCAACCCGCGCCGCGTCGTGCTCGAGATCGCGGTCGACCGGGTCCTCGGCAGCGCCCGGCTCTGAGCCTGTCAGTCCTCCGGCCGCGCGGTGCGCCGCTCCCACGGCGTGCTGAGCACCACCGTCGTGCGCGTCGAGACACCGGCGACCGACCGGATCTCCTGCAGCAGCGCCTCGAGCGCCGCCGGCCCGCTCACCCGCACCTGCAGGATGTAGCTCTCGTCTCCCGCGACGCTGTGGCACGCCTCGACGGCGCGCAGCGCCTGCAGCTTGTCCGGCGCGTCGTCGGGCGCCGCCGGGTCGATCGCCTTGACGGACACGAACGCCGCGAGCGGCAGGCCGAGCGCGTCGGGGTCCACCCGCGCCGAGTAGCCGGCGATGATGCCCCGCTGCTCCAGCCGGCGCACCCGCTGGTGCGCGGCGCTCGTCGACAGGCCGGTCTCCCGAGCGAGGTCGGCGTAGCTGCGCCGGCCGTCCTCGATCAGCAGGTCGAGCAGCTGGCGGTCGACGGCGTCGAGCTCGGGACGCGTCACGGCGCGGTGAGCGAGCGGCCGATGACCATGCGCTGCACCTGGTTGGTGCCCTCCACGATCTCCATGACCTTCGCCTCCCGGAAGTAGCGCTCGGCCGGGAAGTCCTCGACGTAGCCGGCGCCGCCGAGCACCTGGACGGTGTCGGTGGTCACCCGCATCGCGGCGTCGGTGCAGAACAGCTTGGCCATGGCGGCCTGCGGCCCGTAGGGCTGACCGGCGTCGCGCCGGCGCGCCGCAGCCAGGTACAGGGCGCGAGCCGCCTCCACGTGCGTGGCCATGTCGGCCAGCAGGAACGACAGGCCCTGGAAGTCGGCGATGCGCGAGCCGAACTGCTTGCGCTCCTTCGCGTAGTCGACGGCGAGGTCGAGCGCCGCCATCGCGATGCGGAACCCCTCGCCCTCGGCGCCGAGCAGCCGCTCGGCCGGCACGCGCGCGGCGTCGAGCACGACGCTCGCGGTCGGGCTCGACCGCATGCCCATCTTCTTCTCCGGCGCGGCGGCCGACAGCCCGGGCGTGTCGGCTGGCGCGAGCAGGCACGAGACGCCCTTCGCCCCGGGACCGCCGGTGCGCACCATGAGGTTGTAGAAGTCCGCCTCGCCGCCGTGCGTCACCCACGCCTTGGTACCCGTGACCACGTAGTGCTCGCCGTCGCGCTCGGCCCGCGTGGACAGCGCCGCGGCGTCGGACCCGCTGTGCGGCTCGGACAGGCAGTAGGAGCCGAGCAGCTCACCGCCGAGCATGTCCGGCAGCCACCGCGCGCGCTGCTCGTCGGTGCCGAACTGGGCCAGCGGGAAGCACGCCAGCGTGTGCACGCTGACGCCGAGACCGATAGCCAGCCACCCGCGGCTGAGCTCCTCGAGCACCTGCAGGTACACCTCGTAGGGCTGCGCGCCCCCGCCGTGCTCCTCCGGGTAGGGCAGGCCCAGCAGCCCCGCCTTGCCGAGAGTGCGGAACACCTCGCGCGGGAACTCGGCGCGCGCCTCGAACGACGCCGCCCGGGGGGCGAGCTCCGCGGTGGCCAGGTCGCGGGTGAGATCGAGCAGCGCCTCGGCCTCCGGCGACGGCAGGCTGCGGGTCACGGCGGGCATGGGCACTCCTCGGCGGCGGGACGGCTCACGCTATCGCCCACGTGCGAGGTCGCTCAGGGCAGCGGCGGGGTGTCGAAGCCGCGGGTGCCGTCGGCCAGCTGCCACCGGTGACCGGTCTTGCCGTTGGCGTACGCGAGCGCGTGGCCGAGGTCGGTGATGCCGTTCGAGGCGGCCAGCGGCGCGGCCTGCAGGGTCACCAGCACGCCCAGGGCGCGGCCGCGCTGGTCGAGCACCGCGCTGCCCGAGTCGCCGGGGATGCCCGGCGTGGCGGTGTAGACCTGGTGGTTCCAGCCGCCGTGGCTGGTGCCGACGGCGACGCCGCGCTTGGGCGAGGTCGGCGTCAGGCCGAGCCGCAGCGACGAGCTGCCGTAGCTGTACACCTTCTCGCCGGCAGCCGTGGCGCCGGTGCGGATGCCGTGCGGGCCGCCCCAGGCCAGCACCGACGGGTTCACCCGCCGGTGGTCGCGCGGGTCGAGCCGCACGAGGGCGAAGTCGTTGGTCGCGCAGACGTTCGCGTTGCGCTCGCCCGCCTGCTGCGCCGTGATCCACGAGCTGTACACCAGGATCGCCGGGTACGCGGCGCCCTCGACACGGGCGTGCGAGCCGAGCGGCCGGCTGGGCGTCGTGCAGGCGTTGGTCTGCGTCGACCCACCGAGGCTGAAGCAGTGCGCCGCCAGGCCCATCAGCACGTCGAACCGGACCCGGCCGCTGGCGTCCACGAAACGCTCGTAGAACACGAAGTTGGTGGTGCAGCCGCCGCTGGAGGTCTGGACCGGGACGCCGGGGCGGACGCTGGCCGAGTCCACGGGCGCCCACGTCGGCGAGCCGGCGGCGGCCGACGACGGCACGGCGGTGCCGGCCACAGCGAGGGCGCACACCAGCGCGAGGACGAGCTTGCGCAAGAGGGCTCCAGGGGTACGGGGCGGACGCCCTCAGTGTTCGCCGCTGGGCACCTGATGTCCTGCCCCGAGCGGCCGTCGCGCGGGGAGAGGGCGGTGAGAAGGTGGCGGCGTGCCCGGACAGCTCACCCTCCTCGACGCCCCGTCGCTGTGGTACCGCGCGTTCCACGGCGTGCCGTCGTCGGTGGTGGCCCCGGACGGGTCGCCCACCGGCTGCGTCCGCGGGTTCCTGGACAACGTCGCCCGCATCGTGCGCGACACCCGGCCGGCGAGGATGGCGGCCTGCCTCGACCTCGACTGGCGGCCGCAGTTCCGGGTCGACGCCGTGCCGAGCTACAAGCTCCACCGCACCGTCGCCGGCGGTGCCGAGGACGAGCCGCCGACCCTGGGCCCGCAGGTCGAGGTGCTGCTGCAGGTGCTCGACGCTCTCGGCTTCGCGGTCGTCGGCGTGGAGGGCTACGAGGCCGACGACGTCATCGGCACCCTGGCCACCCGCGGCAGCGGCGCGGTCGACGTCGTCACCGGCGACCGCGACCTGCTGCAGCTGGTGGACGACAGCCGGCCCGTGCGGGTGCTCTACACGGTCGAGAAGCTCAGGCCCTACGACGAGGCCGCCGTGCGCGCCAAGTACGGCATCCCCGGCCGCGGCTACGCCGAGCTGGCCGTGCTGCGCGGCGACCCCAGCGACGGCCTGCCCGGCGTCAAGGGTGTCGGAGAGAAGACCGCGGCAGCGCTGGTGAGCCGGTTCGGCGACGTCGACGGCATCCTGGCCGCGCTCGACCGCGGTGACGTCGACGGCTTCCCGGCCGGCGCCCGGGCCAAGCTCGAGGCGGCGCGCGAGTACCTGGCCGTCGCGCCGGCCGTCACGCGCGTGGTCCGCGACCTGCCCGTGCCCGAGCTCGACGACGCGCTGCCGCGGGCCCCGCGCGACCCGCAGCGGCTGGTCGAGCTGAGCGACCGGTGGGGGCTCGACGCGCCGCTCGACCGGGTGCTCGCGGCGTTCGAGGCGGCCGCCTCGTCGGAGTGAGGTCGGGCCGCAGTGTCAGGCGGGAGCGTCAGGCCGCGGCCGCGTCGACCACGCCGCGGCGGATGCGGGTGATCGCCCCGCGGGCCGCCGACCGGACGGCGTCGTGGCCCTCGGCCCCGGCGACGTCGGCCACCTGGTCGAGCAGGTCGAGCAGCTGCTTGCACCAGCGCACGAAGTCGCCGGCGGTGAGCTCGCTGTCGTCGAGCACCTCCTCGAGCCGCGCCCCGGAGGCCCAGCGCCACGCCGCCCACGAGAAGCCGCTGTCGGGGGCGCGGAGGAACTCCAGGTGCCGGTCGCGCTCCACCGCGGCCAGCCGGTCCCACAGCCGTGCGGTCTCCGTGAGCGCGGTCTGCACGGCGCCGGACGGCACCCGCGCGACCGGCTCGTCGGGCCGGCGGCTCTCGTAGACCAGCGCCGCGACGACGCCGGCCAGCTCGGCCGGTCCCAGGGCGTCCCACAGCCCGGCCCGCAGGCTCTCGACGACGAGCAGGTCCGACTCGCTGTACACCCGAGCCAGCTGCCGGCCGGCGGCGGTGACCTCGTCGCCGTCCAGGTAGCCGAGCCGGTCGAGCACCGAGCAGACCCGGTCGAAGGTCCGCGCCACCGACGACGTCTTGCCCCGGACCCGCCGCTCGAGCGCGTCGGTGTCGGCGCGCAGCCGGCGCCAGCGCTCGGCCCAGCGCATGTGCGCCTCGCGGTCGTCGCAGCCGTGCACGGGGTGCCGCCGCAGCGCGGCTCGCAGCACGGCCAGCCGCTCGTCGTCAGCGGCCGCCGAGCGCGTGCGGGACCGGCGGTCCTCGGGCGGAACGTCCAGGTTGCGGATCGAGGACGCGAGGTCGCGCCGCGCCTGCGGCGACCGCACGTTGACGTGCTTCGGCAGCCGGATCCGCCCGACGGTGAGCACCGGCCCCGGGAAGTCGGCCACCGACAGCCGCCCCGACCAGCGGTCCTCGGTGACGACGAGCGGGTGCACCTCCCCGCGCGCGCCCACGCCGGGGTCGACCACGACAGCGAGCCCCGACCGCCGCCCTCCGGGCACCCGGATGACATCGCCCGGCCGCAGCTGCTCGAGCGACTCGGCGGCCGCCGCCCGGCGGGAGGCCGACCCCTGCCGGGCCAGCTCGCTCTCGCGGTCCTTGAGCTCGGTACGCAGCCGGCCGTACTCGGCGGCGTCGCCGAGGTGGCAGGCCATCGCCTCGGCGTAGCCCTCCAGCGCGTCGAGGTTGCGGGCCACCTGCCGCGCGAGCCCGACGACCGACCGGTCGGCCTGGAACTGGGCGAACGACGACTCCAGCAGCGCCCGGGCCTGCTCGCGCCCGACCGAGCCCACGAGGTTGACCGCCATGTTGTAGCTCGGCCGGAAGCTCGACCGCAGCGGGTAGGTGCGGGTCGACGCGAGGCCGGCGAGCGCCCGCGGGTCGAGGCCCGGCTGCCACAGCACGACAGCGTGCCCCTCGACGTCGATGCCGCGGCGGCCCGCCCGGCCGGTCAGCTGGGTGTACTCC
>DATMJH010000531.1:0-3870 GCA_035554015.1 Mycobacteriales bacterium | reverse complement strand
CCTCAGAGACAGACGCCTCGCCGGGCGCGGGCGTTCCCTGCGCGGATGCGGTGCCGGTGACGGTGCGACCGGCCGGGCGGCTCTCCTGCGGCCCGGCGACCCGCTTGACCGGGCGCTTCGTGGCTGTGGTCTTGGCGCCGGTCTTGGCGCCGGTCTTGGCGCCGGTCTTGGTCGCCTGGCGGGCGCGGGTCGGCTTCGCCGCCTGCTCGGACTCCAGCACGGCGCCGGCCTCGGACAGGCTCTGGAGCACCGCTCGCGCCTGGGCCGGGCCGATCCCGGCGTCGTCGAAGACGGTCCGCAGCTGCGCGAGCGTCAGTCGGCCCTCGCGCTCGGCGCGGGCGACCAGCGTCTCGACGACGTCGGCGGGACGGACGGGGGCAGGCATGGGTGTGGTTCTCCGGCTCGTGGTGGGTGGTCGTGCTGTGTGATCGGGCTCGTCGGGCTCCGCCCCGCGCGGCGGGGAAACCGCCGGGCGAGGGCGCCGGCATGACGTCCCGGGCGGCGGGCGTCCTGGAACGCCGCCGTACGAAGAGACAACGATCCCGTGACAGCCGCGATTCCGCGAGTACCCGATGCGGTGAGGCTGCTCACAGCTTCAGGGCTGCCTACCCGTTCTCCGCGGTCTCAACCGCGTGAACCGGCACGAAACCGGCCGCTCTCAGTCCCACCCGAGCTCGTGCAGGCGGTCGTCGTCGATGCCGACGTGGTGGGCGAACTCGTGCACCACGGTCACCTGCACCTCCTCGACGAGGTGGTCGTAGTCCTCGGCGAGCAGGCACAGCGGGATCCGGTAGACGCTGATCCGGTCCGGCAGCACGCCTGAGTAGTGCTCCCGCTCGGTGAGCGGGACGCCCTCGTAGAGGCCGAGCAGGTCCGGCTCCTCCGGGTGCTCGTCCTCGACGACGACGGCCACGTTCCGGAACCGGGCGGCCAGCTCGGGCGGCAGCGTGTCGAGGGCCTCGGCGACGAGGTCCTCGAACTCCTCCGGCGGCAGGATCTGCACTGCCGTCACCCCTTCCGGCCGCGATCTTCGTCCTGTGCACGCCCCCGACGCTGTCGCGGCGTGCACATGACGAAGATCGGCGAGGGACGGTGGGGGAGCGGTCGGTCAGTCGAGGTAGTCGCGCAGCTTCTGCGACCGGCTCGGGTGGCGGAGCTTGGACAGCGTCTTGCTCTCGATCTGCCGGATCCGCTCACGGGTCAGCCCGAACTCCCGCCCGATTTCGTCGAGCGTGCGCGGCTGCCCGTCGACGAGCCCGAACCGCATCTTGACGACGGCGGCCTCGCGGTCGGTGAGGGTGCGCAGCACCTCGTTGAGCTGCTCCTGCATGAGCCCGTAGGAGACGACCTCGGCGGCGATCGGGGCGTCGGCGTCCTCGATGAAGTCGCCGAGCGAGGAGTCCTGGTCGTCGCCGATCGTCGTCTCCAGCGACACGGGCTCACGGGCGTAGCCCTGGATCTCGACGACCTTCTCCGGCGTCATGTCGAGCTCCTTGGCGAGCTCCTCCGGGGTCGGCTCGCGGCCGAGCTCCTGCAGCATCTCGCGCTGCACGCGGGTGAGCTTGTTGATCTGCTCCACCATGTGCACCGGGATGCGGATGGTGCGTGCCTGGTCGGCCATCGCGCGGGTGATCGCCTGCCGGATCCACCAGGTGGCGTAGGTGGAGAACTTGTAGCCCTTGGTGTAGTCGAACTTCTCGACCGCCCGGATCAGGCCCAGGTTGCCCTCCTGGATCAGGTCGAGGAACAGCATCCCGCGGCCCAGGTAGCGCTTGGCGATGCTGACGACCAGGCGCAGGTTGGCCTCCAGCAGGTGCCGCTTGGCGCGGGCACCGTCGTTGACGAGCCAGTCGAGGTCGCGCCGCAGCGACGCCGAGAGCTTGGGCGCCTCGCCGTCGTCGGACTGGCGCAGCTTCTCGGCCGCGAACAGCCCCGCCTCGATGCGCTGGGCGAGCTCGACCTCCTGCTCGGCGGTGAGCAGCGGGACCTTGCCGATCTCCTTGAGGTAGGCGCGGACCAGGTCGGTGGAGATGCCGACCTCGCCCTCGGCGGCGATCGGCTTGTCGTCCTCGTCGTCCTCGTCGCCGGCGGCGGTCGGCTCGTCGTCGTCGTCCTCGTCGTCGTCCTCGGCCGCTGCTGCGGCGCCGTCGGTGACGGCGGCCGCCATGGTCGGGTCGGCAGCGGCGACCACGGCCGGATCGACCGACCCGCCCTCCGTGGGCTGGCCGAGCTCGGCCTCGAGCTCAGGGTCGGCGACGTCGTCGACGGTGGCGAGCTCGGCGAGGTCGGGCTCGGCGGCGTCGTCGGCGTCGTCGACGACCGGCGCAGCGGTCGTGTCCGCCGGCTCGTCCGCCGTCGCCTTCTTGCTCTTCTTGGCGGGGGCCGCCTTCTTGGCGGTCCGGGCCGGTCGCTTGGCGGCCGCATCGTCGGCCGTCGCCGCCGGGTCAACGGCGTCGTCGACGGTCGCGCGGGCGGAGCGGGGCGGTGTCACACGGAGTCCTTCGTCAGCGTTCGGTGCAGGTCACGGGCGGACCGCCCGCGGCGGCGTGGGCAGGGCCGCTCCCAGAGGTCCGGTGTGCTGCCCGCTCGGCCGCGTCACCGCGCTGTGGCTGACGGCCCTGACGGGCGGGCACAGCGTGGTCGCTACCCGGTCCGGGGACGACACGGCCTCCAGTATCGCTCTTCTCCGGCTCGGCGCAGTCTCCGCCGCGCGGGATCCGCCGGTCGCTCGGGCAGGACGGCCGCGACGGCGGCCGGTCAGCGGCGCCGGGCGCCGCCGAGCGCGCCGAGCGCCGCCGAGCGCCGCTGTCCGTCGCGCTCCACCGCGATCCTGCCCGGCTACCGCCCGACCGGCTTGAACGTCCCCACCGTGCCGCGGGGCTCTCGGCAGCCGGGGACGCCGCCGTTCGCCGGGTGGTCGTCGGTGAGGTAGGGCCCGCCGCTGCACACGTCGACGTGCTCGCCGGTGAGCAGGAAGCGCGCCTCCTGCCAGCCGGCCGCCGGCTCGTTGCGCGGGTCGCCGTGCGGGTCGTCGGCGTGGGTCGGCGGCACGTTGCCGTTGGGCGGCGTCGCGTTGCCGCTGTCCCAGTAGACGAGCGCCGAGCCACGGTGCGGGAACGGCGTGAACGGCTGCAGGTGCGTCCGGTCCCAGTGCCGCCCGTCGGGCAGCGTGTCGAGCAGCGCCGCGCCGGCGGTGCGGGCCATCACCTCGGCCGCGATGTTGGCGACCTGGTGGTCGGACCAGGCGACCTGCAGCATGACGTCGTGCGGCGGTGTGCCGGGCAGCGTGCGGGCGCCGAGCGCGTGCCCGTAGCCGTTGCCCTCACCGCGGTCCCACAGCATCTGGATCAGCGCGAAGACCAGCTGCCGCTCGAGCGGGTCCTGGTAGGCGGCGTAGTACGCCTCGCCGTACGCGCCCTCCCAGTCGACGCTGCGGTTGAGCAGCGTCGAGTAGTTCATGCCGGGCACGCCGAGGATGCTGCGGCTGATGTCGGGGGACAGCGCCGTGAGCGGCGCACCCATGATCCCGCCCTGGCTGTTGCCGTCGTAGAACGCCTGCGTGCCCTGGCCCTCGTCCACCACGAGCAGCGGGGCGCCGTCCTGCTGGAAGGCCGGGTGGTCGGCGAAGCCGCGCGGGTGCACCGACGCGCGCTGGGCGACCATGAAGTTCAGGAAGCCCTGCTGCGCCCGGTCGGGCAGGGACGGGAAGCTCGAGACGTCGGCCAGGATCGCCGCGACGGTCGGCAGGTCCTGGCTGGCCATGCCCCACCAGTCGAGCGCGCAGCCGGCGAAGCCCTCCCGTCGTGGCCACTTGACGTCGCCGACCTGGCCGCGCGTGCCGAGCAGGCCGTGGCCGTACAGCGTGCTGTA
>DATMJH010000530.1:0-3125 GCA_035554015.1 Mycobacteriales bacterium | reverse complement strand
TGGTGATGGAGCCGGGCTCGCCGTCGGCGACGACGACCGCGCCGCCGGGGTGCTTCACCCGGCCTACCGGGGTGATGACGGCGGCGGTGCCGCAGGCGAAGACCTCGCTGATCGCGCCGGAGGCCGCGCCGTCGAGCCACTCGTCGGCGGAGATGCGCCGCTCACTGACCTGGCAGCCCAGCTCCTTGGCCAGCACGAGCAGCGAGTCCCGGGTGACGCCGGGCAGGATGCTGCCCGACAGCTCCGGAGTGACGACCTCGACGTCCTCGCCGGACCCGAGGACGAAGAACAGGTTCATCCCGCCCATCTCCTCCACCCACCGACGCTCGGCGGCGTCGAGGTAGGCGACCTGCGCGCAGCCGTGCGCCGCCGCCTGGGCCTGCGGCAGCAAGGACGCCGCGTAGTTGCCGCCGCACTTCGCGGTGCCGGTGCCGCCCAGCGCGGCGCGGGTGAAGTCGGTGCACAGCCAGACGTCGACCGGCTTGACCCCGCCCGGGAAGTAGGCCCCGGCCGGCGAGGCGATCAAGGCGTACAGGTACTCCGCCGAAGGCCGCACCCCCAGCCCGACCTCGGTCGCGATCATGAACGGCCGCAGGTAGAGCGCCTCCTCGCCGCCCGCGGGCGGCACCCACTCGCGGTCGACGGAGACGAGCTCGCGCAGCGAGGCGAGGAACAGTTCGTCCGGCAGCTCGGCCATGGCCAGCCGCAGCGCCGAGGCGCGGAAGCGGGCGGCGTTGACGTCCGGGCGGAACGACGCTATCGACCCGTCCGGCTGCCGGTAGGCCTTGATCCCCTCGAAGATCTCCTGGCCGTAGTGCAGCACCATCGACGCGGGGTCGAGCGACAGCGGCCCGTACGGGACGACGGCCGAGTCGTGCCAGCCCCGCCCCGAGCTCCACCGGATTGTGACCATGTGGTCGGTGAAGTGCCGGCCGAATCCCGGATCGGCCACGATCTGCGCGCGGCGCTGCGCCGGCGTCGGCGACGGGTGCGGGGTCCGGGCGAACTGCACGCTCATGCGCTGCACGGTAGCCGGTTCGGCAAGGTGGCACCGCGGGATGTCGGCAAGGTGGCCTCGCAGGCGTCCGGCGTCCGCACCGCCACCCCGTCGGCGCGCGCTACCGGCGGGTCTACCGGACGTGCGACGGGACGAACGGGGGCTTCACCACGATGCATTCCAGCGGGCGCCCGCGCACGTCGACCGTCACGGCGTCGTCCACCCGGACCCCGGCCCCGGAGTCGATCAAGGCCAGCGCGATGCCCGTGCGCAGCGTCGGGGAGAAGGTGCCCGACGTCGTGGTGCCGATGCGGGCGCCGTCCCCGGCGAGTACCGGCATCCCCGCGCGCGGGACCCCGCGCCCGGTGGCCCGCAGCCCGCGCAGCCGCCGGGCCGGGCCGGCCGCCCGCTCGGCGAGCAGCGCCTCGCGGCCCCAGAACTCGGGCTTGTCCCAGCCGACGGCCCAGCTGCAGCCGGCCTGCACCGGCGTGATGTCCGGGCCGAGGTCCTGGCCGTGCAGGGGGTAGCCCATCTCGGTGCGCAGGGTGTCGCGCGCGCCCAGCCCGCAGGGGCGCCCCCCGTGCCGCTGCGCGGCCGCGAGCAGCGCGTCCCACAGCGCGCCGGCCCGCTCGGCCGGGCAGAGGAGCTCGTAGCCGTGCTCGCCGGTGTAGCCGGTGCGGCAGACCCGCACGTCGCCGGCCTCGGTGAACGCCATGTACGCGAGGTCACCGACCTCACCGAGGGCGTCGGTGAGCACCTCGGCCGACCGCGGTCCCTGCACCGCGAGCACGGCGGTCTCCCGGTGCCGATCCGCGATCTCGACGCCGGCCGGCGCTGCCGCCCGCAGCAATCCCGCGACCGCCGCCGCGTTGGCCGCGTTCGGCACCGCGAGAACCTCCCCGGGCCCGGCGAGATAGACGATGAGGTCGTCGAGGACCCCGCCGTCGGCCGCGCAGCAGAGCGTGTACTGGGCCTGCCCGGGCGAGATCCGGTCGAGGTCGGCCGTCAGGCACCGGTTGACGAAGGCCGCGGCGCCCGCACCGGTGATCACCAGCGTGCCGAGGTGGCTGACGTCGAACAGCCCCACCGCCTCCCGCACGGCCGTGTGCTCGGCGACGGTGCCGTCCGGGTAGGACAGGGGCATCGACCAGCCCCCGAACGTCGCGAGGGTGGCGCCCAGGGCGAGGTGCCGGTCGTGCAACGGGCCGGGGATCGGGGTGGGGTCCTCCACGCACCCGGACACTACTGACGGGTCCGGTCCCCCGCTCCCGGGCGCGTGGCGCGCCGGCCCAGCGCCGTGGCCAGCGCCCACCCCGTGGCCAGCGCCACGGCGGTGACCACCACCTGTTGAACCGGCAGCAGGGCGGCGAGCCCGACGCAGAGCAGCAGCCCGGCCCAGGACGTCCAGTGCGGCCAGGCCCGGAGGTCCCGGGGCAGCCGGAGGGCGGCGGCGTTGACCACCGCGTAGTAGACGAGCACCGAGCAGGCCGACAGCGCGATCGCCGCCGCGGGCCCGGCGAGCACGGCGACCACCACCGCGACGGCGCCCCCGGCCAGGTCGGCGCGCCACGGGGTGCCGCGGCGACCGATCGCCGCCAGACCACGCGGCAGCTCCCCCGTGCGGGCCATGGCGAGCGCGGTGCGGCTGACCCCGACCAGCACCGACAGCAGCGCCGACGAGGCCGCGACGGCCGCGCCCACCCGGACCAGCACGCCCAGCGCGGGCGCGCCGCTCGCCTCGACGACGGCCGCCAGCGGCGACGGCTCGGCCGCCAGCCGCTCCCACCCGAGCGCGGCGAGCAGCGCCGCCGCCACGAGCAGGTACGTGACCAGCGTGACGCCCAGCGCGATCGCGACGGCGCGGCGCAGCGTCCGCCGCGGCTCGCGCACCTCCTCGGCCAGCGTCGCGATCCGCGCGTACCCGGCGAAAGCGAAGAACACCAGGCCGGCGGCGGTGAGCACACCGAGGCCACCGCCCGACACGACCGGCTCGGGCGCCGCGCCGGCCGTGGCGGCGACGGGCATCTCGGTGGCCACCCCGGCTCCCGCCAGCCCGACCACGACGACGACCAGCAGGACGGCCAGGGTGCCGCCGACCAGACCCCAGGCGCCGCGGGCGGTCCAGCGC
>DATMJH010000529.1:0-6879 GCA_035554015.1 Mycobacteriales bacterium | reverse complement strand
CGGTGCTCACAGTCCGGCACGTGCAGCGTGAACTGGGCCTCAGCCAGCCGGGGGCGACGAACCTGCTCCGACTTCTCGGCGAGCGGGGGGTCCTTCGCGAAGTCGGCACAGGGGCGGGAGTTCGACGTCGTTGGCTGGCGGACGGCGTGCTCGAGGTGCTGGAGCCGAGATAGCCCGGGAGCACAGGGGCGACGGGATCTCTCGGTCGGATCTCGTCGTCATTCCTGGCCAGGGGTCCTCGCCGATCGGCGGCCGGATCATGCCCACACGCCCGATGCCCCTCGGCTCGGAGGCTGGTCGCGTCCGCGAACGACCGGCCGGACGCTGACTCCCGCGCTGAATACGGCGGACGGGCCTCGGCCGATGCGGCGGCGTCCCGGGTTGTCCTGTAGAACGATCGAGGTGGTGGTGGGCTGAGGATGCGACGCCCAGGTGGGAGGCGCAGATGCCGGCTGATGCCACGAGCTCCTTCGGTCGGGGCCGGCGAGCCGAGATCGCCCGAGAGCTGCACGCGGCCTTCGCCGAGCTCGGCATGCCTCTCCTGCCGGGCAGAGCCCGAGAGCTGGTGGACGATCGCATCGCCGCGGTCGCGCAGCAGATGGGAGTCACAGAGCAGACGGCACTGGGGTACCTCCCGGCCGACTGGGCAAAGCGGCAGGCGCGCGAGACCGCCGTGGAGTGGGGCGGAGCCACCCTGCCGGAAGCGACGGCAGAAGGCCTCACCGAGGCCGATGCTCAGACGGTCGCTGAGATCGGACGGGGGCTCGCCGTGGTGCTGCACGACTCCCTCGCTCGCACTGTCGGTGAGCTGCCCGTATCGACGGGAGAACCGCTCGATGCGCTGAGCGACCTGCTCGACGCCCTGACCACCGCGCCCGGCGAGGTCTTGGTTGAACGGAGGGCGCTGCTCACCGCGGCGCGGTACCTAGGCGATCTCAGCGACCGGCTGCACGCCACGAGCACCTCTAGCGAATCCGGCCCCGAAGTTCGGCTGAGCGACGAGCAGCGACAGCACATCGCGGAGCGGTTGGGGGCGGCAGCGGACTGGGCCCGGCGGGCGGCTCAATAGCAGGGAGGCGCTGCGCCGGCGGGCACCGTCGGGGCGGCCGGGGGACGTGTCGGCGCTGCTGGCGCTGCGCAACAGCCTGGACGGGCTGGTGCTGCAGGAGCTGGCCGAGATGGAGGTCACCGGGGGGCAGCTGGCCGTCGGTGCGGTCACCGTCGCGTCCTGGTTGCGTGACGATCACCGATGCGGGGGGCTGGGCGTCGAACGCGCCACCCTGATGGGCCCGGCCGGAGCCGGGCCACCGCACTCGCCACCTCACCCGCACGCCCCGCGTCGCCGCTGTTGCTCGACCACGCCCGGCTGCCGCCTGTGCCTGCTCGGCCGGGTGCAGGACCGACCTGAGCCAGGGCGAGACGCCGGTGCGAAGGCCTCAGCCCTCGTCCGCCTCGCCGACCGCCCGCTCGACCTGCATCCAGTGCCAGGCCGCTACCGCCGCGGCGTGCGCGAGCTCGTAGATCCCGATCGAGCGGATACTGCCACTCGCGGACGACGCGCCGGCCAGCCACGCCTCGCGCATGCCGGCCAGGACCGCCTCCTCCAACCGCGGGTCGGGGAGGGCCGACTCGCCCGGCGGGTCGTCCGAGTGCACGGACGGCGGGAGCCAGGCGCGGGCGTCGTCGTCGTGGGTCATCGTGACCGGCTTCGACCGGTTCGTGCCTTTCCTTGAGTCGTGTGCGCCGAGAGGCAGCCGTAGTGGCGCCCGTGCGGGCGCGACCAGCCGCGCTCCGACCACGCCCCGGCCCGGCTGCCCGGGCGACCGGCGACGCCGTCCGCGGCATGCATACAGGCAGATCCAGCCGTATGCTCATCCGCATGCGGACGACGCTCAACCTCCCGGACGCCCTGGCGCAGCAAGCCAAGGAGCACGCCCGCGCGCAGGGGCGGACGCTGACCAGCCTGGTCGAGGAGGGCCTGCGCGCCGTCCTGCGCGCCGGGGCGGACGAGCGCCAGGTGCAGCTGCCGGTCTACGGCACTGGCACCGGCCGGGTGCTCGTCGACCTCGACGACCGCGAGGCGCTGGCCGAGGCGCTGGAGCAGGAGTGATCCTGCTCGACGTCAACGTGCTGGTCGAGGCAGGACACCGCGACGCGGCGCGGCACTCACGCACCGCCGGCTGGCTGGCGACGGCGCTGGCCGGGCCCCGGCCGGTCGGCCTCGCCGACGCGGTGCTCGTCGGTGCCATGCGGGTGCTCACGCATCGCAAGGTCTTCGCCGATCCGGCATCGCCGTCGTCGGCGCTGGCCTTTCTCGACGCCGTGCGCACGGCGCCGGCGGCTGTCCCCGTCCCGGCTGGGCCCGCGACCTGGCGGGCCTTCGCGGGGCTGGTGCAGGCGGACGGCGGGGTGCGGGGCAACCTCGTGCCGGACGGGTGGTTGGCGGCGCTGGCGCTGTCGCACGGAGCCGTGCTGGTGACCCGCGACCGCGGGTTCCGCCGGTTCACCGGGTTGCGGGTCGAAGTCCCGGGCGACTGAGGCCGGTCCCGCCTCGGGACCTCGAGCGCCGGCGCCGTGCCGCTGCTCGTCGGGCGCGAGCTCGGCACCGGGCGCGCGGCGGGTGCCCGGTAAAAGTTCGCGCTCGAGAACTTTTGCTGAGCACTGCCGCCCCGAGGGCGTGGCCGCGCGATCATCACCAGTTGCTCGACCGGGCAAGGGACGGCGACGGGTCGCCCGGTCTCGTCTCGCGGATCGCGAAGGCAGTGGGGCTTGTTGCCTGACCTGAAAGTGCTACGATGTAGCACATGGAAGGTCTGGGCGTGCGGGAACTGCGCCAGCACGCCAGCCGCTACCTGGCGCGGGTGCGTCGCGGCGAGTCGTTCGAGATCACCGATCGGGGAACGCCGGTCGCGCTTCTCGTTCCGGTCACCGGCGACCGTTGGGACGACCTCGTCGCCCGGGGCCTCGTGCAGCCCGCGACCGGCGACCTGCTCGACGTCGAGCCCACCGAGGTCGACGCGTCCGCCACTGCGGTGCTGGCACAGCTGCGCGCCGACGAGCGGTGACGCTCTACCTCGACACGAGCGCGCTGGCCAAGCTGCTCGTCGTCGAGGCCGAGACGCCCGCGCTGCGGGCGTACCTGCGGGGGCGCCGCGACTCGCGGCGCGTCGCCTGCGGCCTCGTCCGCGCCGAGCTCCGGCGCGTGGCCGTGCGACTGCCCGGCGACCTGCTGCCGGCCGCGGAGCGGCTGCTGAAGGGGCTCGTGCTGGTGCCGGTCGACGACGCGCTGCTCGACACCGCGGGCACTCTCGGTCCCGCCGTGCCGCGGACTCTCGACGCCGTCCACCTGGCCGCGGCGCTGCGCGTGGCACCGGTCGACGCGCTCGTCACCTACGACGACCGCATGGCCGACGCGGCGACCGGGCTGGGGCTGCAGGTCGTCGCGCCGTCCTGACCGGGCCTCGCTTGAACCTGCTCCCGAGTCGCTCGTCCTCAACCGCGATCGACATGCCTCGTCCGGCGCGAGCACGACGTCGGCGACCACCAGCGCGACCAGCGTCGCAAACCAGCGTCGCGACCGGCCGGGCCGTCGCGGTGAACAGCCGGCGCGTCAGGGCCCGAAGCTGAAGCCCGGCGAGAAGATCCAGGCCAGCAGCGCGACGCCGACCACCAGCCACGGCAGCGGCAGCAGGTTCCACCGGTGCGCGGCGCGGGGGCTGCGGGCGAACAGCGCGTGCGAGACGACGGCCGCGCCGAGCGCCGCCACCGGATAGAGCCAGGTGAACACCAGGCCCGGTGCGGCCCAGAGCGAGCCGCTGTTCGCCAGCCCCATCGTCGCCGCCACCGCGAGCGCCAGCCACACCGGCGTGAACAGCACGTACGCGGCCTGCAGCACCAGCAACCGCCGGCGTCGTGGCGAGGTCGCTGTCTCCGTGGCGGTCACGCGGCTCACAGTGGCGCACCCGGTGGCCGCCCGGAGGTGGTTCGGCGCAACTTCTCGAGCGCACGCCCTGGCGCCCGCGCCCGCTGGCGCCGGGTGCACGCCCTGGGGCCGGGTGCGCGCGCTGGGGCCGGGTGCGCGCTGGTGCCGGGTGCACGCGCTGGTGCCGGGTCGTAGGCCGCCCTGACCCCCGGCACGCATGCCCTCGTGTCGGGGTGCACGCGCTGGTGCCGGGCCGTACGCCGCCCCGACCCCGGGCACGCATGCCCTCGTCTCGGGGCGCACGCGCTGGTGTCGGGGCGCACGACCGTGTGACCGGGGCGCGCGCCCGTGGTGCACGGGGCATTCGGCGGTGCTCCGTAAAAGTTCGCGCGCGAGAACTTTTGCTGAGCATCGCCGTCCAGAACCCCTGGCTCAGGACTCTGCCGCTGAGATCGACGGGTCATCCCCGGGGCTCCGCAGCCCGGCGGGATTGGCTCAGCACGCGCACGAAGCCGTTCTCGGTGACGACGCAGGACGCCCAGCCGTCGCCGGCCTCGGCGTCGAGCCACGACCAGGCCAGCGCGTGGTCCACGTGGTCGCTGTCGAGCAGCGCGTACGTCCGCGATCTTCGTCTTGTGCACCCGCCGCCCGCCCGGCCGGCGTGCACAAGACGAAGATCGGCGCGGGAAAGGGGGGCGCGCGAGGCGAGGGCGCCGGGAAGGGCGCGCGGGGAACGCGGGTCGGGTCAGCGGCGCTGGTCGTGGATCGCCGGCTGCACCCCGGCAGTGAGGTCGACGACGTCGACCTGCAGCGACGGGAGCCCGTCGGCGATCCGGCGGGAGAAGCAGCTCGGACAGCGGTTGTCCGGCCGGGGATGCGCCCACGACGCCCGGGAGCCGGATCGGCGGGCGGTGCGCCGCAGCAGCAGGCCGACCCTGGTGTAGCGGCGTGAGGTGCGCGGTCGCGACCAGTCGCGCCCGCAGTCCAGGCACCGCAGCCTCGTCGACGACATCTGCATCCCCCTCGGGAGCCATGCTGGCTCGTCCGCGGCCTCGGCGGCGTCGTCCGAACGGACGAGATCGACGGACAGACCGGGCACATGGGACCAGACTGGCCCAGATGGGGTCTTTCACCCGGTTGGCCCCTTCGGGTGCCCGGCACCCGCGGTCGATGCCCTGAACGTCTAGCCGCTGGACGGACGTGGAGGCCGGCCAGCCAGGCGTGACCGGCGACGCTGCTCGGCGCCGCTGCCGACAAAGGCACCCCCGTCGTGAGGCGGGTCCGCAAAGCCACGGGTCCAGGTCCGGCGTGCCGCCGGCCGGGACAGCCGGGCCGCCGAAGCAGAGCGAGGAACCGTGCACGCCATCCCCAGGCGCGAGCCTGCCCCGAAACGGGCGGTGCTCGCCGTCGCGACGCTGCTCCTGACCACCCTCGTCGGCTCGGGCGCCGCCCTGGCCGGCGACGTCGTCCCCCCGCCGGTGCTCGAGCCGCCGGTGCTCGAGCCCGTCGAGCAGCAGGTGTGCGAGACGACGGGCGGCGTCGCGCTGTGCCGGCACAGCCACCAGGCCGAGGCGTACGCGACCACGAGCGGCGGCAGTGCCCCGGCCGTGCCGGTCGGCTGCGCCGGCGACGGGCAGACCGGCAACCGGCTGCAGGCGGTGTACGTGCGCGCGTCCGACCGGGCCGACCGGTACGCCTCCGTCGTGCCGACCATCCGGCAGGCGATGGACGTCGCCAACGGCGTGTTCACCCGCTCCTCCGGCGGGCGCCGCGCGCTGCGGGTCGTGACGACGGGCGGCTGCGCCACGCTGGTCGACCGGGTGACCGTCCGTCCGGGGCAGCTGGCCTCGTTCGCCGACACGGTCGCCGCGGTGCGCGCCGCCGGGCGCTCGCGCATCGACCGCAAGTACGTGCTGTTCGTCGACGGCGCGGGCTACTGCGGCGTCGGGGAGATGTTCGCGCACGAGGGCGCCTCGCCGTACAACCCCAACAACGACGGCAACATGTTCGCGGCGGCGTCGTCGCGGTGCTGGGCGGGCACGGTCGTGGCGCACGAGATCGTGCACCTGCTCGGTGGCGTGCAGCCGGGCGCTCCGCACAGCACCCGCGCCGGGCACTGCCGCGACCGGCACGACGTCGTCTGCTACCCCGACGGCTCGGGCGCGACGATGACCACCCGGTGCGGCGCCGGCCACGCGACGCTGCTGGACTGCGGCCGCGACGACTACTTCTCCGTCGCGCCGCCGGCTGGCTCGTACCTGGCCCGGCACTGGAACACCGCCAGCAACAGCTTCCTCGTCGGTGGCGGCGCGCCCAAGCCGGCGCCGCCGTCGGCGCCGACGAGCGTGACGTCGTCGCGCCGCGGCGACGACGTCACCGTCCGCTGGGGCACTCCGGTGCAGGCCCGCTCCGGCCTGACCGCGTTCGACGTCGTCGACCTGGCCGACTCCGGCGCGGTGCTGACGACCGTCAGCGGCAGCGCCCGCGCGGCGGTCGTCCGGCTGACGCCGTGGCGGACGTACCGGATCGCAGTGGTGGCGCGCAACGCCGTCGGCCGATCGGCGCCGGCCGGTGGGCAGCCGCACATGGTCGGGCGGCCGCCGGCCGCACCGCTGGCGCTCACCGCCGTGCCGGCGCCGTCCGGCGTGCAGCTGGGCTGGACCGCGCCGGCGCGGGCGACCGCGTACGTCGTGCTGCGCGACGGCCGGCCGGTCGGGCGGGTCAGCGGCACGACGTGGACCGACCGGTCGGCGCTCGCGACCGGGACGCTCTACCGCTACACGGTGCGGGCGGGCAACGCCTGGGGCTGGTCGCCGCCGTCGCCGACGGCGTCCGCGGTCGGGTTCTGACCGCCTCGCCCCCCTCACCCCCCCTGCATCCCCCGCGATCTTCGTCTTCTGCACGTTCGGGGGTGCGTGGGCGCGTGCAGAGGACGAAGATCGCGGGGGATGCAGGGG
>DATMJH010000528.1:0-22613 GCA_035554015.1 Mycobacteriales bacterium | reverse complement strand
GCGTAGCGGCGCAGCGCCTCGGCCCGCTCGGCCTGGTGGTCGACGACCCGCTCGGGGTAGTCGGCGGGCGGCACGGGCAGCGTCCAGGGCTCGTGCACCGCGCGGCCGTCGACGTCCCGCAGCTCCGGCACCCACCGCTTGACGAACACCCCGTCGGGATCGTGCTCCTTGCCCTGCGTCACCGGGTTGAAGACGCGGAAGTACGGCGCGGCGTCGGTGCCCGTGCCGGCGACCCACTGCCAGCCGTGCTGGTTGCTGGCCAGGTCGCCGTCGCGCAGGTGGTGCATGAAGTGGCGGGCGCCGCGGCGCCAGTGCACGTGCAGGTCCTTGACGAGGAACGACGCCACCACCATGCGCACCCGGTTGTGCACCCACGCCTCGCCCAGCAGCTGGCGCATGCCGGCATCGACGAAGGGGTAGCCGGTGCGGCCGGTGGCCCACGCCTCGAAGCGGCGGTCGGCCTCGGGGCCCTCGGCGTACTCGAGCGCCGCCATCGCCGGCACGAGCTCCTCACGGGCGGACGACGGCCGGTGCCAGAGCACGTCGGCGTAGAAGTCGCGCCAGGCCAGCTCGCCGCGCAGCTTGCGCGCGCCCTCGCCGTCCCCGAGATCGGCGAGCATCGTCCGCGGGTGGATGCAGCCGTACTTCAGGTAGGCGCTCATCACCGACGTCCCGTCGGCGCCCGGGGCGTTGCGCACCTGCGCGTAGGCCGACAGGCCGGTCGCGCGGTAGTGCCGCCAGCGCTCGAGCGCCGCCCGCTCGCCCGCCGGCGGCAGGGCGACGGCGCCGAGCTCGGCATCGGGCGGCACGCCGTCGGTCGGCAGGTCGCCGTCGCTCCAGGGCACCACCCGCGGGGTGAGCGCGGGGGAGTGCACGCCGCGCTCGCGCCATGCGCGGAAGTACGGCGAGTACACCCGGAACGGCTCGCCGTCGGCCTTGCGCAGCACCCCGGGCGTCACGGCGTACGGCGACCCGGTGGCCACCAGCGGGACGTCACCGAGCGCCGCCCGCACCCGCTCGTCCCGCACCCGGCCGTACGGCGCGTGGTCGCTGCTGACGTGCACCGAGGTCGCACCGGCGTCGCGGACGACGCGCGGCACGACGTCCTCGGGCCGACCGGTCAGCACGCGCAGGGCGCCGTCCGTCCGCTCCTCGAGCTCGCGCAGGCACCGGTAGAGGAAGGTCAGCCGGGCCGGTCCGGCTGGCCGGCGCAGCGCGTCGTCGAGCACGAAGAGCGGCACCACGCGCTTCCCGGCGTCGCGGGCGGCGAGCAGCGCCGGGGAGTCGGCCAGCCGCAGGTCGCGACGCAGCCACAGGACCGACGTCGTCACCGCCGTGACGCTAGGTCGGCACCGCCGGACGCGCCCGTCGAGCCGGGCGGTGAGGCAGGTGTCACCTCGCCCGATGCACGACAGGTGTGATCACCCGGGCTCAGCGGGGGACAACGACCGGCGACCGCCCCGGGCCGCACCTGCTCGACCGAGCGCGGACGGCCCCGTCGCCTGGCCCGGAAGGACCTTCATGGACCTCGAGACCCCGGTGCGCGAAGGCTTCACCACCGTCGCGACCTTCGTGCCCAAGCTGATCGGCGCGCTGCTGATCCTCGTGATCGGCTACTTCCTCGCCACGCTCGTCGCCAAACTCGTCGACCGGGTGCTCGAGCGCGTCGGCTTCGACCGCGCCGTCGAGAAGGGCGGCATCAAGAAGGCGCTGGCCAAGAGCAGCTACGACGCCAGCGACGTCGTCGCCAAGCTCGTCTTCTTCGCCCTCTTCATCCCGGTGCTCTCCGGGGCGGTCAGCGCGCTGGGCATCCAGGCGCTGGAGGAGCCGCTGGCTGCGTTCATCGCGCTGATCCCGAAGATCATCGTCGCGATCGTGCTCGTCGTCCTCGGTGCCGTCGTCGCCGGCGCCGTGAAGAGCTTCATCGTCGACGCGCTGGGCGGGCTGTCGTACGCGAACGCGCTGGCCACCGGCGCCGCCGTGCTCGTCCTGTTCGGCTTCGTCAAGGCCGCGCTCGACCAGGTCGGCGTCGCCACCGACGTCACCGGCCCGGTCCTGTACGCGATGCTCGCCACCGCGGCCGGCGTCGTCATCGTCGGTGTCGGCGGCGGTCTCATCCGGCCGATGCAGCGCCGGTGGGACGAGTGGCTGGACAAGGCCGCCGACGAGAAGGACAAGATCAAGAACCGGGCGCAGTCGAGCGCGCCGGCCTACCCGGCAGACCCGGCTCCTCCCACGGCCGCCTACCCTGCCGGCACCGACGCCGGCGGTGCGGAGACGGCGACCATGCACGAGCAGCGCCCGCTGTAGCCGGGAGGCGCCGCTCGCGGGAGCCCGGGTCCGTCGCGGGACCCGGCTCCGTGCCGTCGCGCGTCCCTCAGAGGTCGCCGAAGTCGCCGTGCCGGCCACGGCCGGCGGCGAACCGCGCGGCGCCGTCGAGGGCGCCGGCGGACAGGCTCCGGACGCCGTGCTCCCATTCGGTGCGCAGCGCCTCGTCCAGCGGCTGGCCGGCCGACCGCAGCAGCGAGAGCCGGTCCTCGCGCAGGCAGGTCTGCGGGAAGGCGAGCAAGGACGCCGCCAGCTCGACCGCCTCGTCGAGGCAGCGGCCCGGCGCGCTGACCCGGTTGACCAGGCCGATGCGGTGCGCCTCGGCGGCGTCGACCGGCCGGCCGGTCAGCACGAGGTCGAGCGCGTGCGACTGGCCGATCAGCCGCGGCAGCCGGACCGTGCCGCCGTCGATGAGCGGCACCCCCCACCGGCGGCAGAACACACCGAGCACCGCGCGCGGGTCCGCGACGCGCAGGTCGCACCACAGCGCCAGCTCGAGGCCACCGGCGACGGCGTGCCCCTCGACGGCCGCGACGACGGGCTTCGAGAGCAGCAGCCGCGTCGGGCCCATGCCGGCCGGCCCCCCGCCCGGCGGGCCCACCTCGAGCTCGCCCGCCGCGGCGGCCTTGAGGTCGGCCCCGGCGCAGAACGTGCCACCGGCGCCGCGCAGCACGGCCACGCCGGCGTCGTCGTCGGCCTCGAAGGCGACGAAGGCATCGGTGAGCGCGGCGGCGTGCTCGGCGTCGACGGCGTTGCGCGCCGCGGGCCGGTCGAGCGTGACGACGGTGACGCCGCCCTGCCCGGTCGGCCGGCGCTCGACGTGGACGGCGATGGCGACCTCCCAGACGTCCGCCCGCCGCCGCGGGCGGGATGTGCCAGGACGCGGACGTTAGCGGGGGAGGGGCCGCGTGGCGGCGGGGCGGCGCGAGGTGCCCCCGGAGAGAATCGAACTCCCGACGCCCTCCTTAGGACGGAGGCGCTCTGTCCACTGAGCTACGGAGGCGGGACAGCCCGCAGGATACGCGCGCCGGGTGTCGTCCGGGGGACGTGCGAGCAGCGCCGTGCCCATCCCGCGACGCCGGCGGCGGACGGGCGGCCGCCCCGGCCGAGTCGACCCGGCGCGGACCGGTCCGCGCAGCCGGCCCGGCTGCTCCAGCGGCCCGGCTCCTCCAGCGGCCTAGGGTCTCCACCGTGCCCCAGCCGCCACGGCGCCGCCGCCCGAGACGGGCCGTCGGCCCGCCCGGCGCCGTCGCCGGCGAGCCGCCCGAGCTCGACCTCGCCCCCGAGCCGCCACCGCCTCCGCCGGACGACGCCGAGCGCTACCGGCGCGAGCAGCCGCCGCACCACGACCGCGGGGTCTAGCGCGGGACGTCCAGCTGCTCGACCGTGCAGAAGGCGCAGCGCGACGCCGGCACCGGGATGTTGCTCAGGCACTCGGGGCACTGCTTGGTCTCGGCGTCGACCTCCGGCTCGGTCTTGTACCGCTCCATCAGCCGGTTGACCGGCAGCACGATCAGGAAGTACACGACCGCCGCGATGAGAAGGAACGACAGCAGCGCCTGCACGAACTGCCCGTAGGGGAAGGTCACGTCCGCCACGGTGAAGGTCTCGGCGGAGAAGTCACCCGTGGCGCCGGTCGCCACCCCCACCAGCGGGGTGATGAACGCCGCGACGAACGCCGTCACGATCGCCGCGAACGCCGCGCCGATGACGAAGGCGACCGCGAGGTCGACCACGTTCCCGCGCAGCAGGAACTTCTTGAAGCCGTCCACGTGCGCCTCCCGGCAGGCTGAGGGTGCTCGGTGGATCATGCCGCCTTCCGGGCCCGATCCGCCCACCGACGCGCGGGAGCCGCTCAGTCGAGGAGCACGCCGGGATTCAGCACGCCGGCGGGGTCGAGCGCGGCCTTGGCCCCGGCGAGCGCCGCGGCGAACGGCCGCGGGCGCTGCCGGTCGTACCAGGGCCGGTGGTCGCGGCCGACGGCATGGTGGTGGGTGATGGTGCCGCCCGCAGCCAGCAGCGCCTCGGAGGCGGCGGCCTTGACCTCGTCCCACTGGGCGACCTCGCCACCCCGCCGAGCGGGAGCGAGCACGGTGAAGTACGGCGCCGCGCCGTCGGGGTAGGCGTGCGTCAGCCGGCAGGTGACGGCGCCGCCGCCGCACACCTCGCGCAGCGCTGACGTCACCGCCTCGCGCACGCCGGCCACGAGGCCGTCGACGCCGCTCCACGGCACCGCCGTCTCGAACGTCTCGACCAGCACGCCGAGCAGCACGAGGCTCTCGCGCAGGTAGGGGGCACGCACGAACGTGGACCGCCAGGCCTCGCCCGCCGCGCCGCGCGCGCCGGCCTCGACGACGCGCAGCCCGGCGTCGGCGCACACCTCGAGGGCGAGTGCGACGTCGGCGTCGAGCGGCCCGCGCAGCGACTCGAGCCCGAGGACGAGCGCGGCCTCCCCGGTCGACAGCGTGCCGCTGAGCGCCGCCTCGCCGGCGTCGAGCAGCCGGCACGTGGCTGGTGCGAGCCCCGCCTGCACGAGCGCGCGGACGGCGCCGGCTCCCGCCGGGAAGTCGGCCGCCGCCAGGGTGGCGGCCCAGCGGTGCGCCGGCCGCGGCTGCGCCCGCAGCCAGGCCGACGTGACCACCCCGAGCGTGCCCTCGCTGCCGAGCAGCAGCCGGTCCGGGCTCGGCCCGGCGCCCGACCCCGGGAGCCGGCGCGACTCCCACAGCCCGGCCCCGGTGACCGCGCGGACGGACTCGACCAGGTCGTCGACGTGCTGCAGCCGGGCCGAGAAGTGGCCGGCGGCGCGGGTGGCGACCCAGCCGCCGACGGTCGAGCGCTCGAACGACTGCGGGTAGAACCGCAGCGTCAGCCCGTGCTCCGCGAGGGCCGCCTCCGCCGCTGGGCCGGTCGTGCCGGCCGCGAGCCGGGCGGCGCGCGAGGGGGCGTCCACCTCGAGCAGCCCGGACAGGTGCTCGAGGTCGAGGCTGACCGACGGCGGCAGGTCGCGCGGCTCGATGCCGCCGACGACGCTCGTGCCGCCGCCGAAGGGCACCAGCGGCACGCCCTCGCCGGCGGCCCAGTCGAGGACGTCGACGACGTCCTGCTCGGTGCGCGGTCGGACGACGACGTCGGCCGGGAAGTCGACCCGGCCGCGCAGCCCGCGCACGATGTCGCGGTAGGCGCGTCCGGTGCCGTGCCGCGCGCGGTCGACCTCGTCGTCGGAGGCCAGCCGGCGCAGCGACGGGGGGAGCCGGCCTCGCAGCGTGGACGGCGGCAGCGGCTGCAGCGGCGCGGGCCGCTCGGGCTGCTGCACCGCCACGCCGGTGGTCTCGGCGACGAGCGGGGCGACCGCCTCCAGGTCGGCGGGCGACGGCTCGTCCGCCGGCCCGCCCCAGCCCCACACCGCGTAGCTCACCGGCCGTGCACCGCGACCGAGAGCCGACTGGTGACGGCAGCGGCGGCCAGCCGTGCGGCGGCCGCCGGTGACGCCGCCACGACGAGCAGCGCGCCGTCCGCGGTGTCCTCCGCGGCGGGCACGGCGAGCACGGGCACCGCGGTGACGACCGCCCGCGCGGCGTCGGCGCCCTCGAGTGAGGTGGCCAGCACGTCGACGCGGTCGCCGGCCGCGACCAGTAGCGGCAGCGCGGGCTCGGCGACCCGCACCGGCACGGCCACCTGGCCGCCGGGCGGCACGAGCCCCGCACCGAGCAGGCGGACGTCGGTGAGCGGCTCGCCGGCGCGCACCGGCCCGGCGAGCACTCGACCGGCGACCTCCTCCACGGTCCGCAGCGCCCGGTCCGGTGCGGCGGCCAGCGGCAGCTCGACGGCGCGGACGTCGTCGGCGTCGACCTGTGCACCCGCCGGCAGGTCGTCGCCGCGGCGACGACCTCCACCGTCGGCGGCGGCGTCGGCGCGAGCACGCCGAGCGCCACGGCGACGGACGCGGCCGCCAGCCCGCCGGCCACCAGGCCCCGGTGGCGGTCGAGCGCGCGCGACAGCTGCCGCGCGGAAGGGAGCCGGGCCGTCACGGCAGCCGGTCGGCGGCGGCGGTGCCCTCCAGCGCCGCGCCGCACGCACACGTGCGCTCCGCCGGGAGCGCGGTGACGACGTCCAGCAGCAGCGCGCGCAGCCGCGCGGTGTTCTCGCCGAAGACGCGGAAGACCTCCTCCTGCGTCACGTGCGAGCCCTCCACCCCGGCGTCGAGGTCGGTGACGAGCGCGATGGCGGTGTAGCAGAGCGCCAGCTCGCGGGCCAGCACGGCCTCCGGGTGCCCGGTCATGTTGACGAGCGACCACCCCTGCGCGGCGAACCACCGCGACTCGGCCCGGGTGGAGAAGCGCGGCCCCTCGACGACCACCATCGTGCCGCCGTCGGTGACCGGCCAGCCGGCCTCGCGCGCCCGGGCCACGGCGGTCGCGCGCCCCTGCCCGCAGTACGGCTCGGCGAAGGGGACGTGCACGGCGCCGCCCTCGGGGAGGCCGTCCCAGTACGTCTGCGCCCGCCCGCTGGTGCGGTCGACCAGCTGGTCGGGCACGACGAGCGAGCCCGGCCCGAGCTCGGGCCGCAGGCCGCCGACGGCGCACGGCGCGAGCACCTGCCGCACGCCCAGCGAGCGCAGCGCCCACAGGTTGGCGCGGTAGGGGATGCGGTGCGGCGGCAGCCGGTGATCGGCCCCGTGCCGCGGCACGAACGCCACGGCACGCCCGGCGACGTCACCGACGACCAGCCGGTCGCTCGGCGGGCCGTAGGGCGTGTCGACCTCGACCTCGACCGCGTCGTGCAGCAGCGCGTAGAGCCCCGACCCGCCGATGACGCCGATCTCGGCGCGCGGGCGGACGGCGCGCGGCGGGTCGGCGGCGGTCATGGCGGCAAACCCTAGGGCCAGCCCGGCGGGCGCGCCGCCCGTCCACAGGCGCCGCGGTCAGGCGGACTTCGCGACCGGGCCGCTGGAGGAGGAGCCGGCCGAGGCGGACGTCGCCGGCGTGGCGGAGGACGAGCTGCCGTCCTTGCTCCCCGACGAGCTCCCCGACGAGCCGGCCTCGCTGCCCGCCGCCTCCTTCTTGCCGGACCCGTTCGCGCCCGAGCCGGCGCGGCTGTCGGTCTTGTAGAAGCCCGAGCCCTTGAACACGACGCCGACGGCGCTGAAGACCTTGCGCAGCCGCCCGTGGCACGCGGGGCACTCGGTCAGCGGCGCGTCGGTGAAGGCCTGCACGGCCTCGAGCTGGTCGCCGCACGCGGTGCACGCGTACTGGTAGGTCGGCACGGGTCCTCCTGCTGCTGGCACTCTGCCTGGACGAGTGCCAGTGTGCGGCACGAGGGGGCTGCTCGTCCAGGAGCCGATCGCCGCTCAGTCCTGCTCGATGCTCCGGATCTGGCTGGCCACCCAGGCGTGCACGTCGTTGCCCGCGATGCGACGGGCCATGGCCGTGACGGCCCGCCGGCGCGCGTCCGGCGCGGCGTGCAGCGACTCCTCGAGCGCCGCGGTGAGGCCGTCCAGGTCGAAGGGGTTGCACAGCCGCGCCTCGCGCAGCTCCTGCGCCGCGCCCGTGAACTCGCTGAGCAGCAGCGTGCCGGCCTGCCGCCGCGCGTGCTGGACGGTCACGTACTCCTTGGCGACCAGGTTCATGCCGTCCACCAGGGGTGTGACCATGAGGACGTCGGCGACCGCGTAGTACGCCGCCAGCCGCTGCGGCGGCAGCCCGCGGTACAGGTAGTGCACGGGCACGTCCTGCCCGGGCGCGGTGAAGCGGCCGTTGATGCGCCCGACGGTCTGCTCGACGACGGCGCGCAGGTCGCGGTACTCGGTGACGTCGTCGCGGCTGGGCACGGCCACCTGCACGAACACCAGGCGCTCGCGGACCTCGGGCCGCGACTCGAGCAGCTGCTCGACGGCGCGCAGCCGCTCGACGATGCCCTTGGTGTAGTCGAGCCGGTCGACGCCCAGCACGACGTTGCGGCCGCGGAACTGCCGGCGCAGCGCCTCGACGTGCCCGTCGGCCACCGGCCCGGTGGCGAGGTCGACGAACTGCTGGACGTCGATGGAGATCGGGCTGGTCGTGGTGCGCACCGTGCGGCCGTCGGGAAGCTGCAGGGTGCTGCCCTTCACCGCCACGCCCTCGCCGGCCAGCAGCCGCGCGCAGGCGCCGACGAAGTTGCGGCGGTAGTCCTCGGTGTGGAAGCTCACGACGTCGGCGCCGAGCAGCCCGGTCAGGACCTCCCGCCGCCACGGCAGCCGGGCGTAGATGTCGGGCGACGGCCACGGAGTGTGCAGGAAGAACCCGATCCGCTGGTCCGGCCGCCGCTCGCGCACCATCTGCGGCACCAGCACCAGGTGGTAGTCGTGCACCCACAGCAGCGCACCGTCCTGCTCGGCCAGCGCCCGCTCCGTCGCGTCCGCGAACCGCCGGTTGACCTCCCGGTAGCTGCGCCACCAGGTCCGGTGGAACACCGGCCGCTCGATCGCGTTGTGCAGCAGCGGCCACATCGTGCGGTTCGCGAAGCCGTGGTAGTAGTCGCGTACCTGCGCCGTCGACAGGCCGACGGGGGCGAGGTCCACCGACAGGTCCGGCAGCCGCGCCGGTGGGCCCTTGGCGCCGCCGTCCCAGCCGACCCAGGTGCCGCTGCGCGACATCATGACCGGGCGCAGCGCGGTGACCAGGCCGCCGGGCGAGAGCTCCCAGCCGCCGGCGCCGCGCTGCACCGGGAGCCGGTTGGCGACCGCCACGACCGGCCGCGGGGACCCGTCGGCCGCCCCGGCCGCCCCGTCCTTCTCGCTCACGGCTGCTCGGGAGGGGCTGGCACGCGGTCAGTGTGGCCGGTCACCCTGGCCGCCGACCGGTCGGGGGTCGGCCGCGGCGATGACGGGGTGGTGACCGACGTCGGCTCCGTCACGTCGCGGACCGGCAGCGCCGTCGGCGGGGTACGGTCCGGCAGCGGCTGGGTGAGTCGCAGGAGGTGCACGTGCAGAGGTCGTCCGCAGCGCAGGTGATGTCGGTGGAGACCGCCGACGGCGTGCGGGTCCACGTCCGCGGCGAGCTCGACGACGCCGCGACCGGCCGGCTGCGCGGCCTGCTCGACGACGTCGTCGCACCGCGCTCGGTCGTCCGGGTCGACCTGTCCCGTGCCGACGGCCTGCCGGTGGCCGTGCTGCGGGCGCTGGCCGCGACGCACCGCCGGTTGTCCGAGGGCGGCGGCGGCCTCGTGGTCGAGGGCCCGTCGCCGGCCGCCCGGCGGGTGCTGCGCACGAGCGGGCTGCACCGCGTGCTCCCCGTCTCGACGCGAGCCGGGCGCAGGCGGGCGCCCGCGCCCGCTGACGAGCGGACCGCCTGAGCTACCGCTCGACGAGGAGCTCGAGCCGGCCGCTCCTGACGTCGTAGAGCGCGCCGCCGACGGCGAGGTCGGGCGGCAGGTAGGGCGAGCTCTTGACCCGCTGGACGTCGCGCTCGAGCGCCGCCCGCTGGTCGCCGATGGTGCCGAAGACCAGGCTGCGGGTGTCGACGCCACCCGCCTCGCGGATGGCGTCGTGAGCCTGCTCGTCGGTGACCTTGGCCATGCGGCAGTCGGTGTGCTGGACGACCAGCACGCGCTGCACCGACAGCAGGTGCGCGGCGAGCACGAGGGCGGTCAGCACGTCGTCTGTGACCTGCCCGCCCGGGTTGCGCAGGACCTTCGCGTCGCCGGTGCGCAGCCCGAGCATCCGCAAGGGGTCGATCCGGGAGTCCATGCAGGTGACGACGGCCAGCCCGCGGGCGGCCGGTGCGGGCAGGTCGTGGTCGGCGAAGGCGGCGGCGTACTCGGCGTTGGCGGCGAGCTCATCGGCGAAGGCGGTCATGGACGCATCTTCGACGACAGCCGGACGAGACCTGCAACGGGGGTAGCAGCCGCGTCGACGCGGGCGTCGTGCGGGTCCTCGGGCAGGCGGTCGACGAGCTCGCCGGGGTGCAGCAGCGCGACCACCGTGCCGCGCGCACGGGCCAGCGCCCGGTCGTAGCTGCCGCCGCCCCGGCCCAGCCGCACGCCGCGCCGGTCGACGGCCAGGGCGGGCACGACGACGACGTCGCAGCCGGCGATCGCGTCCACCCCGAGCCGCGGCCCCGGTGGCGCCGAGGTGCCGCGGGGGCCCGGCTCGCTGCGGCCCTCCCACACCGCCCAGTCGAGGTCGGCGTCGGGCCGGAGCACGGGCAGCAGCAGCCGCCGGTCACCGAGCAGCTCGAGCAGCGGCCCGGTCGGCGGCTCGGTGCCGGCGGACAGGTACGCCGCCACGATGCCGGCACCGGCGAGCAGCGGCGCGAGGGCGGACGCGAGCGCCGGCCCCGCGGCGGCGACGTCGCGCGGGTCCAACGCGGCCCGGCGGGCGAGGGCGGCGCGGCGCAGGACCGCCTTGTCGGCCGATGCCCCGTCGGCGATCACCGTGCGAGCATGGCAGAGCACGCAGCGCCACGAGCCGTGCTGTGCGCACCCGACGTCCGAGCCCCTGCAGGGAGCCAGCGTGACCCTCCGATCGCGGCTGTTCGCCGCGTTCGTGGCGGTCGTCGCCGTCCCGCTGCTCGTCGGGCTGGCGCTGCTCGCGTCGTCGCTGCCTCGCGCGGCCGCGACCCAGCAGGAGCGCACGGTCGCTGCCGAAGCGGCGCTCGCGGCGCAGCTGCTCGCCGCCGAGTGCGCGCGGGCCCGGGCCGCCGCCGAGGCCGCCGGGCGGGCGGTCCTCGCCGTGCCGGCGGAGGACGTCGACGCCCAGACCGCCGCCCTGCGCAGCCTGGTGGACCGGGGGCTGGCCGAGGGCGTGCACGTCAGCGACGGTGCCGGGCGCACCGTGCGGGCCGGGACGGTCCCGGACGACGTCGTCGACTGCGCCTCCGGCCGGCTCGGTGCCGGCCCGCTCGTCGCCGTCGCGCGGCTGCAGCAGTCCGGCACGGCGCAGCCCGGGACGGCGGTCGCCGCGCTCCGGCCGGTGGCCGGCCTGGTCGAGCAGCTGCGCCGCACGATGTCGGCCGAGTCGGTGGTGCTGCTGGCCGGGGACCGCGTCGTCACCTCCTCGGGCACCGCCGACCCGGCGGTGGTGCGGACCGCCGCCGCCAGCGACGGGCCGGTGCAGACCCGCGGCCACGTCGCCATGTCGGCGCCGGTCGCGGGCACCGCCGAGGCCCGGCTGGTCGTCGTGGAGCCGGTGACCGAGGGCGTCGACGTCGTGCGCACCGGGCTGCTCGTCGTGCTCGGCGCCGTGCTGCTCGCCGCCGCGCTGGCCCGGGTGCTCGCCCGCGCCACCACCCGGCCGCTCGAGGAGCTCGGCGACGCCGCCGCCCGGGTCGCGTCCGGTGACCTCGACACCACCATCGAGGTGCGCTCGCGGGACGAGGTGGGCCTGCTGGCCGGCGCCTTCAACGCCATGACCGACGAGCTGCGCGACCACGTCGGGCAGCTGCAGGCCAGCCGCGACGAGCTGCGCGCCGGGCTGGCCCGGCTCGGCGAGACGCTCAGCAGCACGCACGACCTCGAGCGCATCCTCGGCGTGGTGCTCGAGACCGCGATCGCCACCACCGCGGCCCGGGCCGGCGTCGTGCTGCTCGTGGACCCCACCGGCTCGCTGCTCGACCTCGCCGTGGCGCGGGGGCTCGAGGGTCGCGCGCCCGATCCGCGGCTGCGCATCCCGGTCGGCGACGGCGTCCTCGGCCGCGTCGCGAGCGAGGGGGAGCCGCTGCACGGCGCCGTCCGGCAGCTCGGCGCGTCGGCGCGAGAGCCGGCCGCCGACACGGTCGTCGCCGTCCCGCTGCGGGGCAAGAGCGGCGTGCTCGGCGTCCTCGCGCTCTACGACGTGCGCGGCGACGGCGACGAGCTGTCGGACGACCTGCTGACCCTGCGGACACTGGCCGACCAGGCCGCGGTCGCGGTCGAGAACGTGCTGCTGCACCGCGACGTGACGCGGCTGGCCGTCACCGACGGGCTGACCGGCCTGGCCAACTACCGCTCGTTCACCGAGACGATCGCCCGCGAGATCGACCGCGCCTCGCGGTTCGGGCGTCCGGTCGCCCTCCTGCTGCTGGACATCGACCACTTCAAGCAGGTCAACGACACGCACGGGCACCAGCGCGGCGACGCGGTGCTCGTCGAGCTGGCCGGCCGCATCGTCGAGCAGGTGCGCGACGTCGACACCGTCGCGCGGTACGGCGGTGAGGAGCTCGTCGTGGTGCTGCCGGAGACCGACGAGGAGGGCGCCGAGCAGGCCGCCGAGCGGATCCGCGTGGCCGTCGCCGGCCGTCCCTTCGGTGGTGCGGGGCAGGAGCCGGTGACCGTCACCGTGTCGCTGGGCGTGGCCGTGCACCGGCCGCACGGCGGGACCGCGGCGTCGCTGCTGCGCCGCGCCGACGAGGCGCTCTACGCGGCCAAACGCGCCGGCCGCAACGCCTGGCGCACCGCGCCGCCGGTGCCGCTGCCGGGCGGTGCGGGGCCGTCCGGGTCCTGACCCGCCCCACCCGCACTAGGGTCGGCGGATGACCGCTCCCGCCCCGACCGGCGGCCCGGCCGCCTCCGCCCCGCGACCCGTCACGAAGGCCGTCATCCCGGCCGCGGGCCTCGGGACGCGGTTCCTGCCGGCCACCAAGGCGTCGCCCAAGGAGATGCTGCCGGTCGTCGACAAGCCGGCCATCCAGTACGTCGTCGAGGAGGCCGTGCGGGCCGGCCTGCACGACGTCCTCATGATCACCGGACGCAACAAGAAGCCGATGATCGACCACTTCGACCGCAACGTGGAGCTCGAGCAGGCCCTGGAGGCGAAGGGCGACGAGAAGCGGCTCGCCCTCGTGCAGCACGCGAACGAGCTCGCGCAGGTGCACTACGTGCGGCAGGGCGACCCGAAGGGGCTCGGGCACGCGGTGCTCGTGGCGGCCGCGCACGTCGGCGACGAGCCCTTCGCCGTGCTGCTCGGTGACGACCTCATCGACGAGCGGGACCACCTGCTCGAGCAGATGGTGTCGGTGCAGGCGGAGCACGGGGGCAGCGTCGTCGCTCTCATGGAGGTGCCACGCGAGTCGGTCTCGATGTACGGCTGCGCCGCCGTCGACGGGGCGCCCGACGGCGACGGCGTCGTCCGTGTCACCGACCTCGTCGAGAAGCCGCCGGTCGAGCAGGCGCCGAGCAACCTGGCGATCATCGGCCGGTACGTGCTGTCGCCGGGCATCTTCGACGTGCTGCGCCAGACGCCGCCCGGCCGCGGCGGCGAGATCCAGCTGACCGACGCGATGAAGACGGCGATCGCCGCGGAGCCGCTGCACGGCGTCGTGTTCCGCGGCCGGCGCTACGACACCGGCGACCGGCTGGACTACCTCAAGGCGTGCGTGCGGCTGGCGGTCGACCGGGAGGACCTCGGCCCGCCGCTGCTGTCGTGGCTGGCGGAGTTCGTGCAGGAGCGCACCTCCGAGCGGCGCACCGCGTGATCAGCTACGCCGAGCACCTCGAGAACGTGCTCCGGGGGCTGGAGCCGCTGCAGCCGCTGGAGCTCGGGCTCATGGACGCGCACGGCTGCGTGCTCGCCGAGGACCTCGTCGCGCCGGCCGACCTGCCCGGCTTCGACAACAGCGCGATGGACGGCTACGCCGTGCGCGCCCAGGACGTCGCCGGGGCGTCGGAGAGCGCGCCGGTCGTGCTCCCGGTGACCGGCGACGTCGCGGCGGGGCCGGCCTCGCCGCTCCGGGTCATGCCCGGGGTGTGCGTGCGGATCATGACCGGCGCCATGGTGCCGGCGGGCGCGGACGCCGTCGTCCCCGTCGAGCACACCGACGGTGGCGTGGCGCAGGTCGCGGTGCACCGTCCGGCGACGCCCGGCCAGCACGTGCGCCGCGCCGGCGAGGACGTGCGCGCCGGTGAGACCGTGCTGCCCTCGGGCACCCACCTGGGCGCGGTGCAGATCGGGCTCGCCGCGGCGACCGGCCGCTCCCGCCTCATCGTGCGCCCGCGCCCGCGCGTCGTCGTCGTGTCGACCGGCAGCGAGCTGGTCGAGGCCGGCGCGCCGCTCGAGCCGGGTCGCATCCACGACAGCAACAGCCCGGCGCTGACGGCGGCCGCGCACGAGGCCGGCGCCATCGCCTACCGGGTCGGGATCGTCCCCGACGACCCGCGCCGGCTCGCCGACACCCTCGAGGACCAGCTGGTCCGCGCCGACGTGCTGGTCACCAGCGGTGGCGTGAGCGTCGGCGCCTACGACGTGGTCAAGGAGGTGCTGTCGCGGCTGGGCACGGTGCGCTTCGACGAGGTCGCGATGCAGCCCGGCAAGCCGCAGGCCTTCGGCACCATCGGACCGGACGCCACCCCGGTGTTCGGGCTGCCCGGCAACCCGGTCAGCGCGCTGGTGTCGTTCGAGGCGTTCGTGCGGCCGGCGCTGCGGCGGATGCTGGGCGCGACGCCGATCGAGCGGCCGCGGGTGCGCGCCGCCGCCACCGAGCGGCTCTCCTCGCCGCCCGGCAAGCGCTCGTTCCTGCGGGTCTGGCTCGAGGTGCGCGACGGTGCGTACGTCGTCACGCCGGTCTCCGGCGCCGGCTCCCACCTGCTCGCCGGGATGGCCCGCGCCAACGCGCTCGCCGTTGTCCCCGAGGAGGTCCAGGAGGTGCCCGCCGGCGCCGGCGTCGAGGTGCTGGTGCTCGAGCGGCGCGGGCGATGACCTTCTCCCACCTCGACGACGCCGGCGCGGCCCGCATGGTCGACGTCGCCGGCAAGGACGTCACGGTGCGCACCGCGACGGCGACCGGCCGGGTCGACCTGTCGGCGGAGTGCGTCGCGCTGCTGCGCTCGGGCGAGGTGCCGAAGGGCGACGCCCTGTCGGTGGCGCGGATCGCCGGGATCATGGCGGCCAAGCGCACGCCCGACCTCGTGCCGCTGTGCCACCCGATCGCGCTGCACGGCGTCGTCGTCGACCTCGCCGTCGACGACGCCGGCGTCGCCGTCTCGGCCACCGTGCGCACGGCCGACCGAACGGGCGTGGAGATGGAGGCGCTGACCGCCGTCTCGGTCGCCTGCCTGGCGCTCGTCGACATGGTGAAGGCGGTCGACCCGCGCGCGGTCATCGGCGGCGTGCAGGTCGAGGAGAAGACCGGCGGCAAGAGCGGGGACTGGCGCCGGTGAGCCGGGCGGAGGGGCTGCCGGACGGCGCGCGGGCGCGCGTGATCACCGTCTCCGACCGCTCGCACGGCGGCCTGCGGCACGACACCTCCGGCCCCGCGCTCGCCGAGGGCCTGCGCGACCTCGGCTTCGACGTCGGCCCGGTGGCCGTCGTGCCGGACGAGGTCGCGGCGATTCGGGAGGCGCTGCGGGCGGCGGTGCGTGACGGCGTCGACGTGGTGGTGACGACCGGTGGCACCGGCTTCGCGCCGCGCGACGTCACGCCCGAGGCGACCCGGCCGCTGCTCGAGCGGCACGCCCCCGGGATCGCGGAGGCGCTGCGCCGCACCCGGCAGGACCAGGTGCCGACGACGATCCTGTCGCGGGGGGTCGCCGGGGTGGCCGGCCGCACGTTCGTGCTCAACCTGCCGGGCAGCACCGGTGCCGTCCGGGACGGCGTCGCGGTGCTGGCGCCGGTGGTCGGTCACCTCGTCGCCCAGCTGCGCGGAGGCGGGGACCATGGCTGAGCGGCCTGTCCGGGGCCGCCCGTGACGGCTCCCGGCTGGCCGGTGCGGCTGCAGCACGGTGCCGTCGGACTGCGGCCGCTGCGCCGGCGCGACGCTCGCGCCTGGGTCGAGGTCCGGGTGCGCAACGAGGCGTGGCTGGCGCCGTGGGAGGGCCGGCCCGAGGCGGCGCCGGCGGCGAGCTGGCCGGAGCGGCACAGCCGGGCGGTGTTCGCGACGATGTACCGCAGCAGCCGTCGGGAGGCCCGGGCCGGCCGGTCGCTGCCGCTCGTCGTCACCCACGAGGGCCGGCTGGCCGGGCAGGTCACGGTGAGCAACATCGTGCGCGGCGCCTTCGACAGCGCCGCGGTCGGCTACTGGGTCGACGAGCGGGTCGCGGGCAAGGGCGTGACGCCGACGGCGCTCGCGATGGTGGTCGACCACTGCTTCACCGTGCTCGGTCTGCACCGCGTCGAGGCGGACGTCCGGCCGGAGAACGCCGCGTCGCTGCGGGTGGTGCGCAAGCTGGGGTTCGTCGAGGAGGGGTTGCACCGCCGGTTCCTGTTCATCGACGGCGACTGGCGCGACCACCTGTGCTTCTCGCTGCTGCGCGACGACGTCCCGCCGACCGGCCTGCTGCGGCGCTGGCTGGCGTCGTCGCCGGGAGCGTCGGACCGGCCGGAGGGCGAGTCACACCAGTCACACCAGTGACAACCCGTCGCCCGACACACCGCGTCACGTCCATCACTTGCCGTGCATCGCTCACTACCGTCGGGCGCCGTGGGCAGCGGTCTGATCCTCCTCGTCATCGTCGCGGCATGGCTTGCCGTGCTGGTGCCGATGGCGCTGCGCTCGTCCGACTCCGCTGACTCGCTGTCGTCGGTCGACCGGTTCAGCGACGCCATGCGCGTGCTGTCGCGCCGCGACGCCGCGGCCCGGGCCCGCGCCAACGCCGTCGCGGGCAGCGCGCGGCTCGGCGCCGACGAGGACGACGTCGGGGACGACGTCGAGGACGAGTACGACGACGACCTGCTCGACGAGTGGGACGAGCGGGACGGCGCCCTCACCCGGGTACGCGCCGTGCTGGCCGACCGGGTGCTCCACCCCGTCGCCACCGTCGCGGCCCGCGCCCGCCGCCGTTCCGGCCGGCCGCTGACGCCGGCCGCGCGCCGGCGCCGGCTGCTCGCCGTCCTGCTGGTCCTGGCCGCGTCGACGCTCGTGCTGGGCCTCGTCGTGTCGCCGCTCCTGCTGGCCGGGCACGCCGTGGCCGACCTGCTCGTCGTCGGCTACCTCGTGGCGCTGCGCCGGCTCGTGCGGCAGCGCCAGGCCGCGCAGCGTCGTGCGCGCGGCGTGCCGGCGGCGCGGCGCGAGCCGGGGCCGCCGGCAGCCGAGCAGCGGGTCGAGCCGCGGGCCGAGATGCGGGTCGAGCCCGGCGACGTCGAGGAGCCGGTGGCCTACGCGGCGACCGGCACCGACGGCGCACCCGCCGCTCCGGCCGCCGCTCCGCCCGGCGAGCCGCAGCCGGCGGAGCCGGTGCCGACCGCCGCCCGGCACGACGAGCCGCTGCCGGCGTCTGCCGGGCTGGGCGCGCCGTGGTCACCCGTGCCGGTGCCGCCGCCGGTGTACGCGAGCGCCCCGGTCGTGCCGCGGTACTCGCGGACGGTCGACCTCACCCGGCCCGGCGCCTACAGCGAGGCGGCGGCCTCCGGCGAGCGACTGCCCGGCATGGAGGACGAGCCGCCGCAGACCGAGCGGGCCGCCGAGCCGCGGCGCGTCGTCAACGACTGGTAGCCGGCCCGTCCCGCCGTCGTCCGAGCCGCCGTGACGAGGGGGGCTGGCTGGTAGTCTCGCCGGCGTCCCGAGGGGCTGTAGCGCAGTCCGGTAGCGCACCTCGTTCGCATCGAGGGGGTCAGGGGTTCGAATCCCCTCAGCTCCACCCTCTGGAACCGCTGCCGCCGGCCGGGTGCCGGCGGCAGCGGCGTCTGCAGGCTCAGATCCAGCTGGGGAACCACATCCTGTCCTGCCACTCGCCGAACGGGATCGTCTGCGCGGCGAGCACGGGGTAGAGGTAGGCGAAGTTGGCGACCACGACGGCGAGGTACAGCCCGACGCCCATCGTCACCCAGCGCCGGCGGGAGAGCCCGGCCGTCGGGCCGCCGACCGCCCAGCCGGCGGCGAGCGCCAGGCACAGGCAGAGGAACGGCACCGCGGGCAGCGCGTAGAACAGGAACATCGTGCGGCCGTCGAGGTCCTCGCGCACCCAGGGCAGCAGCGCGGTCGCGACGAGCGCCACCGCCGCCCCGGCGCGCCAGTCGCGCAGCGCGACCCAGCGCCCCAGCAGCGCGGGCACGGCCAGCAGCGCCGCCCACCAGATCGCCGGCGTGCCGATGGCGAGCACCTCGCGGGAGCACTGGGCGACCTCGCACCCGTAGTCGCCCTGCCCGACGTCCTGCGGGTAGTAGTAGGAGACCGGCCGGCCCAGCACCAGCCAGCTCGCCGGCCGCGACTGGTACGGGTGCGACGACGTCAGGCCGTCGTGGAACCGGAAGATCTCGACGTGGTAGTGCCACAGGCTGCGCAGGCCGTCGGGCACGAGCGCGGCCAGGCCCACGCCGGGGTTGTCCTGCGCCCACCGCCGGTCCCACCCGAGCTCGCCGGTGAACCAGCCGACCCACGACGCGGTGTAGACGACGGCCGGCAGCACGAGCAGCGCGGTCGCGAGCGGCACCAGCGACCGGAAGACCGTCGCCTGCAGCGGTGAGCCGATGCCGGCGGCGCGGCGCGCGCCGGCCTCCCACCCGAGCGCGAGCAGGCCGAGCACCGGGAGGAAGTAGAGGCCGCTCCACTTCGTCGCGACCGCCGCGCCGAGGCAGCCGCCGCACGCCAGCAGCCAGGGTCGCCACAGCAGCCGCGGCCCCCATCCGGCGAGGGCGTCGTCGTCCGCCGTGGCCAGCCGGCTGCGCACCCAGTCGCGGTCGGCGACCAGGCAGGCGGCGGCGGCCGTCGTCCAGAGCACGAGGAACACGTCGAGCATCGCGATGCGGCTCTGCACGAAGTGCAGCCCGTCGAGCGCGAGCAGCAGCCCGGCGAGGCAGCCGAGCGGCGTGGAGCCGGTCATCCGGCGCACCATCCGCACGAGCACCACGACGGTGACCGCGCCGGCGACGGCCGCGGCCAGGCGCCAGCCGAGCTCGTCGGCGCCGAGCAGCCGGATGCCCAGCGCGATGGCCCACTTGCCCAGCGGCGGGTGGACGACGAACCCCGGCTCGCCGGTCGGCTCACAGCGCTTGGCGACGCTGTCGTCGTCCGGGTCGCTCGCGGTGTCGACCTCGACGCCGAAGCGCAGCAGGTTCTGCGCGTCGCAGGAGTAGTACACCTCGTCGAAGACCCGGCCGGCGGGCAGGTCGAGCCGCACCAGGCGCAGGACGGCGGCGACGGCGCCGACGGCGAGCGCGGCGACCCAGCCGGCGGCCGGCGACAGGCCCGCGGTCGCCGGCTGCAGGCGGTCGCGCCAGGTCGATGTCGGCGGCGCGGCCGGGCGCTCCAGCGTCGCCGTCATGCACGCGAGCCTAAGCGGGCGGCCACGCGCGGCGGGTCCGCCGCCGCGCCGGCGCCGCGAGCGGCACGATGGCGGTATGGACGGCTCCCGCATGGCGTTGACCGCCGTCGCCGTCGCCGTCGCCGTCGCCGTCGCCGTCGCCGTCGCCGTCGCTCGCGGCGTGCTGCCGCGGCGCCGCTCGTCCGACGGCACCGGCTGACGTGGTGCTCGTGCTCGCCGGTGCGCCGATCGGCCAGGCCGCCGACGCCAGTGCCCGGCTCGCTCGCGAGCTCACGGTGGCGGACGTGGTCGCGGCCGAGGACACCCGCCGGCTGCGGCGGCTGTGCGCCGGCCTGGGCGTCACGCCGGCCGGCCGGGTCGTGTCGTACTTCGAGGGCAACGAGGCACAGCGCACGCCCGAGCTGCTCGACGCGCTGCGCGCCGGGTCGCGCGTCGTGCTCGTCACCGACGCCGGCATGCCGACCGTGTCGGACCCCGGCTACCGGCTCGTCGCCGCGGCGGCCGCCGAGGAGCTGCCGGTGACCTGCGTGCCGGGGCCGTCGGCCGTGACGACCGCCCTCGCGGTGAGCGGGCTGCCGAGCGACCGGTTCTGCTTCGAGGGCTTCCTGCCGCGCAAGGCGGGAGAGCGCCGCGCTCGCCTGGCCGCGCTGCGCGCCGAGACGCGCACCGCCGTGCTCTTCGAGGCGCCGCACCGGCTGGCGGCCGCGCTGGCCGACATGGCATCGGTGCTGGGCGGAGCCCGGCGCGTCGTCGTCTGCCGCGAGCTGACCAAGACCCACGAGGAGGTCCGCCGGGGGACCCTCGACGAGCTCGCGGTGTGGGCGGCGGGCGGCGTCCTCGGCGAGATCACCGTCGTCCTCGCCGGTGCCGAGCCCGTCGCCGAGCTGTCGACCGACGACCTCGCCGCCGCCGTCGCCCACCGCGAGGCCGCCGGCCTGTCCCGCAAGGACGCCATCGCCGCCGTCGCCAGCGAGACCAGCCTCCCCCGGCGCGAGATCTACGACGCCGTCGTGAGAGCGAAGGCCCGGACGAAGGCGAAGGGCGGCGGTGGCCCGGCAGCGCCGTGAGAGCGCGCGAGGAACGAGCGCGAAGGCGCCGAGGGTCACCGCCGGCCGGAGCCGGACCGGGAGCCACGAACCACAGCGTCACTAGGCTCGCGGCATGTCCCGCCACACGCTGACCGCGGTCGCCTGGCCGTACGCGAACGGACCGCGGCACATCGGCCACGTCGCGGGCTTCGGCGTGCCGTCGGACGTCTTCAGCCGCTACCGGCGGATGCGGGGCGACGCCGTGCTCATGGTCAGCGGCACCGACGAGCACGGCACGCCCATCCAGGTGCAGGCCGACCGCGAGGGCGTCACGGCGCGCGAGCTCGCCGACCGCTACAACCGCGTCATCGCCGAGGACCTGCAAGGGCTCGGCCTGTCCTACGACCTGTTCACGCGGACGACGACGCGCAACCACTACGCCGTCGTCCAGCAGCTGTTCACCGCGCTGTACGAGAACCGCTACATCGTCGAGCGGCCACAGCTGTCGGCGATCTCGCCCTCCACCGGTCGCACGCTGCCCGACCGCTACATCGAGGGCACCTGCCCGATCTGCGGCTACGACGGCGCGCGCGGCGACCAGTGCGACAGTTGCGGCAACCAGCTCGACCCGCAGGACCTGAGGAACCCGCGCTCGCGGATCAACGGCGAGGTGCCGCAGTTCGTCGAGTCGCCGCAGTTCTTCCTGGAGCTGCCGGCCTTCGCCGAGACGCTCGGGTCGTGGCTGCAGTCGCGCCAGGGCTGGCGCACCAACGTGCGCAGCTTCAGCGCGAACCTGCTCGAGGACCTCAAGCCGCGTGCGATCACCCGCGACCTCGACTGGGGCGTGCCGATCCCGCTGCCGGAGTGGCGGGACCGCACCGACAAGCGCATCTACGTCTGGTTCGACGCCGTCATCGGCTACCTGTCGGCGTCGGTCGAGTGGGCGCGCCGCACGGGCGACCCGGACGCGTGGCGGCCGTGGTGGACCGCCACGCCGGAGGGCAGGCCCGACGGCCGGTACTTCATGGGCAAGGACAACGTCGTCTTCCACTCGGTCATCTGGCCGGCGATCCTGCTCGGGGCCAGCGGCAAGCCGGAGGGCACGCCGGGCGCCTTCGGCGAGCTCGAGCTGCCGACGGAGGTCGTGAGCAGCGAGTTCCTCACCATGGAGGGCCGCAAGTTCAGCTCGTCGCGCGCCGTCGTCATCTACGTGCGCGACGTCCTCGAGCGGTACGGGCCGGACCCGCTGCGCTACTACCTGTCGATCGCCGGGCCGGAGACGTCGGACACCGACTTCACCTGGGACCAGTTCGTCACCCGCAACAACACCGAGCTCGTCGCCGGCTGGGGCAACCTGGTCAACCGCACGCTGTCGCTGGTGGCCAGGAACGTCGGCGCCGTGCCGCCGGTGCCTCCGCTGGAGAAGGCCGACCTCGACGTGCTCGCGGCGTCGCGCACGGCGTTCGACGCCGTCGGTGAGCTGCTCGACCGGTCGCAGCAGAAGGCCGCCATCACGGAGGTGATGCGGGTCGTCGCCGAGGCCAACAAGTACCTGTCCGACCAGGCGCCGTGGAAGCTCCAGGACCAGCCGGCCAGGCGGGACGCCGTCCTGCACGTCGCGCTGCAGCTCGTCGACGACGCCAAGGCGCTGCTGACGCCGTTCCTGCCGCACAGCTCGGACGCCGTGCACCGGATGCTCGGCCACGACGAGCCGTGGAGCGGCCTGCCCGTGCTGCAGGAGGTCGCCGACCTCGACGGCGGTCCCTCCTACCCGGTGCTCACCGGCGACTACGCCGCTGCGGCGGCGGTGTGGGAGTCCCGGCCGCTGCGGGTCGGCACGCCGATCGCCGCGCCGACCCCGCTGTTCCGCAAGCTGGACCCCTCGGTGGCCGAGGAGGAGCTCGCCCGCCTCGAGGCCGACCAGTGACGGCTGCGTCCGACCACGCCCGCACCGCGGCTGTGCCAGGACGCGGACGCAGCGGACGGACCGCCCGCGCGCGTCCGCGTCCTGACACACCGGCTCCGCCGCAGCGCGCGGACGTCCGGTGACCCGCGGGCACGGGCGGGTCGGCGACGCGCCGCCGGCGCCCGAGCCGCTGCCGGCGCCGGCCT
>DATMJH010000527.1:0-6722 GCA_035554015.1 Mycobacteriales bacterium | reverse complement strand
GTGGGGGAACAAGACGAAGATCGGCGGGACAGGGTCGGGGGGTCGGGCTGAGATCGGGTCAGAGCACGACGGCGACGCCGCCCCGGCGGTCGTCGGCGGCCGCCTCGACGGTGCCGTCGGGCCGGCGCAGCACCGCCTGCGCGCCGCCGAAGTAGAAGTCTCGCTGCGCCCACTCGCCCACCGGCCACCGCCGCCGGAGCGCGGCGACGTCATCGGCCGGCAGACCGGGCTCCACCTGCAGCGTGCTGCGGTCCCAGTGCATGCGCGGCGCCAGCACGGCTTCGGGCAGCGGCAGGCCGCGGTCGACGATCGCGGTCAGCACGCACGTGAGCGCGCTGCGGATCCGCTCGCTGCCGCCACTGCCCATGGCGACGCGCGTCCCGTCCGCCGTGGTGAGCAGCGTCGGGGTCATCATCGAGCCGACGCGCGTGCCGGGCGCCGTCGCCGTGAAGCCGTGCGGGTGCAGGTCCGACTCGCCCATGACGTTGTTCAGCTGGACGCCGGTGCCGGGCGCGAACACGCCCGAGCAGCTTCCGTTGCTCACGGTCATGGCCGCGAGATCGCCGTCGGCGTCGGCGACGCTGATGTGCGTGGTGCCCTTCGACGACCGGATCGCGCCGGTGGGCACGGTCAGGTGTCGTTCGGACATCGCGACCAGCACCGTGGCGAGGTCCACCAGGGCGGGGGCGGGCACCGGCTCGAGGGCGCGGAGCCCGTCGACCACCAGCGGGCCGCCGAACGACGGCGGTGGGTTGACGGCGACGTCGGCGCCCCGGTACCGGGCGTGCAGCGGCTGTCGCTCCGCGACGGCGTAGGCCTCGAGATCGGCGGCGGTCAGCGGTCCGCCACTGCGGTCCATCGCCTCCTCGAGCGGTCCGCCGAGATCGGCGAAGCGGGTGACGCGCCCGGCGGCGACGTCGTCGAGCAGGTCCGCCAGCGCCGGGTTGCGCAGGCGCTCGCCCGCACGCACCAGCCGTCCGTCCGGGGCGAAGACGGCCCGGCCCTCGGGTGACAGGGTCAGGATCTGCTCGAGCACCGCCACGATGGCGGCCTGGCCCGGGTCGAGCACCGCGCCGCGACGGGCCAGCTGCTGCGCGGGCGCGACGACGTCGGCGAGCGGGAGCCGGCCGAACCGGCGGTGCACGTGCAGCCAGCCGTCGAGGCAGCCCGGGACCGCCACGGATCCCCAGCCGGCGTGGAAGACCTGGTCCGCGCCGGGGAAGCGGATCGTGATCGGGAGGAACGACGGGACCAGCCGCTCCGGCGGCCGGCCGCGACCAGGCGCGTCGACGAAGAAGTCGACGACGGTCGCAGGCTCTCCGGCGGGTGCGGCGAGCATGAACCCGCCGCCGCCCAGGCTGCTCAGACCCGGCTCCGCGACCGTCGCGGCGAAGCCCGCGGCGACGACGGCGTCGAAGGCGTTCCCGCCGGCGCGGAGCACGGCGACGCCGGCCGCCGCGGTGTCGGCGCTGCCCGCCGCGACGGCCGCTCGACCGGTCCGACCGTCCAGCACAGCAGACGACCATAGGGCGCGGCACGGGCCGGCCGGGCCGCGCGGCTGGCAGGATGGCCCGGTGCGACTGGCGGTGTGCTCGAGCAAGGGCGGGGTCGGCAAGACGTCGACCGCGGCCAACCTCGCCGTCGCCCTCGGCGCCCGCGGACGCGTGCTGGCCGTGGACGCCGACCCGCAGGACAGCCTCGGCCGGGCGTTCGGCGTCGTCGCCAAGGGCCGTGAGGACTCGCTGGCCGGGCTGCTCGAGGACCCGTCACTCGACCCGCGCAGCGCTGTGCGCACCGAGGTGGCGCCCGGTGTCGACGTGCTGCCGGCGCACCCCTCGCTCGAGCAGGTGGGGGTCGCGCTGGCCGCGCAGGGCGGCATCACCAGCAGCATCCGGCGCACGCTGCGCCCGCTGCTGGCCGACTACGACCACCTGGTGCTCGACACGCACGGCGACCTCGGCAACCTCACGCTCGCCGCGGTCTGCGCCGCGGACGCCGTGCTCACCGTCTTCACCAGCGACCCCGGCTCGGCGCTCGGCGCGGCCCGGGTGTCGTCGTTCGTCGAGCTGCACCGTGACTTCGAGAACACCGGTGCGCGGCTCATCGGCGTCGCCTGCTCGCTCTGGGACAAGGAGGGTCGCGCGGCCAAGGAGGTGGTCGGTGCTCTGGAGGGCACCGACCTCCCTGTGCTGCAGACCCGCATCCCGCTGTCGCGGCGGGTGCCCAGTGCCACGCTGGCCAAGCGCCCGGTCGTGCTGACCGCGCCGTCCAGCAGCGTCGCCCAGGCCTACCTCGCGCTGGCCGACGAGGTGCTCGCCGCCTACCGCACCCGAGTGGAAGGGAACGCCCCGTGAGCCGCGACGACCTGCTCGCCGACCTGCAGGACGAGGTGGCCGCCCGCCCGGCCGCGCCGCACACCCCACCGACGACCCGCGTGCCGCGGGGGAACGGCGCGCCGCTCACCCCGACCCTCGACCTGTCGGTGACGCCGCTGCGCTGGTCGCTGCCGTCGGTCGGGCCGGTGCCGGCCGGCATCGGCCTGGCGGTCACGGCCGGGCCGGTGCGGTTCAGCCTCGGCGTCCGCTGACCCAGCCACCTGGCCCGAGCTCCTCGTCGAACCAGCGGAGCACAGCCTCCTCGTAGCGCAGCCCGAAGCGCAGTGTCACGAGATCACGGTCCGTGCCGCCGGTCGCGAGCGCCGCGGCCTCCAGCTCGCGGTAGCGCGCCAGCCGCTCCGCGTGTGCCGCGCGCTGCGTGCTGACCAGCTCGCGAAGCCGTGCCGGGTCCAGCTCGTCGGCGAACGCGAGCCGAAGCAGGAGCGGGATGCGCACGACGTCGGCACCAGGCTCGGCCGCCAACCACTCGCGGAACGCCACCCGCCCGCTGGCTGTGAGTCGGTGCTCGCGGCGAGAGCGGGCACCTGTCTGACCGACCTCGACCAGCCCCTGATCGGCAAGGCCGGTGAGCTCCCGGTAGACCTGGCTGCGGGTCACCGTCCAGAAGTCGCCGAGCTCCGCAGTCGCGCGCTGGGCCAGTTCGTAGCCGGACGCGGCGCCGTCGCGCAGCAGTCCCAGCAGCGCCGCGGCAGTCGCGTTGACGGCCATGCCGGAGACCTCCTTGACAGTCCACGATGGACGGTCCATTGTAGACGATGCTGTCCTCGCCGCTGGAGTGTGTCGCATGGAGTCGCTCGCCCTCGCTCTCCACGTCGCCGCCGGCGGGCTGGGGCTCGTCGCCGGCCCGGTCGCCGGCCTGGCCGGCAAGCGGCGCGGGCTCCACACGCGTGCCGGCTGGGCGTACCAGGTGAGCGTCGCAGTCCTCTGCGGCACGACCGTCGTCCTGGTCGTGGCCGACCCCCGACTGTGGCCGTTCCTGCTCCTTGCCGTGCCGACGCAGACGGCGGCTGCCGCGGCTGTTGTGGTCCGCCGTCGGCGTCGGCGCGGCTGGCTGGTGATCCACGTGCAGCTCGTGCTGGGCTCCTACGTCAGCTTCGTGACGGCGTTCAGCGTGCAGACCGTGGGCGGCACGGCCGGCTGGCTCGCGCCCTCCGCTGCAGGGTCGGTCGTCGTCGCCGTGGTGACAGCGCGGGTCGCCCGGCGCACTCCGGCGAGGGTCTCCGCAGCGGCCTGACACCGACGGTCACTCTCCGCGAACCGCCCGTCCGGGCCATGGTCAAGCCGCCAAGCGGACAGTACGGTCACCGCGGACACCCCCTCGGTCCTGGAGGACCCCCGTGCGTGCACGCCTGTCTGCCCTGTTCGCCGCCGGCCTGCTGGCCGCCAGCAGCGCGACGCTCGCGCCGAGTGCCGCCGCAGCGCCGGCCACGCACGCCTCGTCGAAGGCGACCACCGCCGCCGAGCGGCAGGCCGCCATCGACTACTGGACCCCCGAGCGCATGCGCAAGGCTGTGCCCGGTGACCGGCGGATCTCGCTCGTGGCGAAGGACAGCGCCAGTGGCAAACCCGGCGGCGGGGGCAGCGCCGCGGCCGCCACGCTGAGCACGGTGGTCTCCGTGGATGGACAGATGCCGCGTGGCACCGACGTCGTCGGCAAGGTCTTCTTCACCCTCAAGCGCAAGAACTACGTCTGCTCGGCGAGCTCCGTGGCATCGGAGCACGGCAACCTCGTCCTCACGGCCGGGCACTGCCTGCACGAGGGTCGCGGCGGGTCACGCGGCTTCGCCAGCAACTTCGTCTTCGTACCGGCGTACAACGGTGACGGGCGCACGCAGGTCGGCCCGTACGGCACATGGGCGGCGACGACGCTGCACACCACGAGCCAGTGGGCCAAGAGCGGGGACTTCGTCTACGACGTCGGGTTCGCCGTCATGAGCAACGGCGGGGACGGCGGAAATAGCACGGTAGTGGCGGCGGTCGGCACCCAGGGCATCACCTTCGGCCGGGGCGTCGGCCTGCTCACCACCTCGTACGGCTACCCGGCGGCTGCGCCGTACGACGGCAAGACGCTCAAACACTGTGGCCCGTCGAAAACCTTCCCCGACCCCTACGGGACGGCGACCCAGGGTCTGGACTGCCCGATGACCGGCGGCTCCAGCGGCGGCCCGTGGTATACGACGGACGGCTCCGGCACGTACGCCCACTCGGTCAACAGCTACAAGTACACCAACGACGCGACGCGCATGTACGGCCCGTTCTTCGGCTCGGTGGCGTACTCGCTCTACTCCTCGGTCGACTGACGTCCGGGTCTGACGGGCCGGTCTCCTCGGAGCCGCTCGACGCGGACGAGGCCCTCGCCTACTGGACGCCCGAGCGGATGGCGTCGGCCATCCCCCGCGAGCTGCGGGTCGACCCGCCAGCGGACGACGATGGCGGCACGCCCGACGACGACCGGCCGGACACTGCCGACGACGACCTCGGACGCGCGGTCACGCGACCGCGGCCAGCGCCTCCGGGAGCGTGAAGGCGCCGGCATACAGCGCCTTGCCGACGATGGCGCCCTCGACGCCGAGCGGGACGAGCGAGGCCAGCGCGCGCAGGTCGTCCAGCGAGGACACTCCCCCGCTCGCCACCACCGGCCGGTCGGTGCGCGCGCACACCTCGCGCAGCAGCTCGAGGTTCGGTCCGGTGAGGGTGCCGTCGCGCCGCACGTCCGTGACCACGTACCGGGAGCAGCCCTCGGCGTCGAGCCGGGCGAGCACCTCCCACAGGTCGCCGCCCTCCTTCGTCCAGCCGCGGGCCGCGAGCGTCGTTCCCCGGACGTCGAGCCCGACGGCGATCCGGTCGCCGTGCTCCGCGATCGCCTTGGCGCACCACTGCGGCGACTCCAGCGCCGCCGTGCCGAGGTTCACGCGCCGGCACCCGGTGGCCAGCGCGGCAGCCAGCGACGCGTCGTCGCGGATGCCGCCGGACAGCTCGACGTCGACGTCGAGCTCAGCGACGACGCGCGCGAGCAGCTCGCGGTTCGAACCGCGACCGAACGCAGCGTCCAGGTCGACCAGATGCACCCACTGCGCGCCGTCGCGCTGCCACTGCAGCGCCGCCTCTAGCGGGTCGCCATAACCCGTCTCGCTGCCCGCCTCGCCCTGCACCAGCCGCACGGCCTGGCCGTCGGCGACGTCCACGGCCGGCAGCAGCTCGAGGCTCACCGGCGGCGACGCGAGGGGTCGAGCGCGAGCACCGTCACGACGACCAGGGCGAAGGTGACGCCGATCATCACGCCGATGCGTCCGGGCCACGGCTCGACGAGGTAGATCGTCGCGGCCAGCGCCCCCAGCCACACGGCCGCGAGCAGGACCTTCACGGCGACCGGCAGCGGCGGGTTCTTGCGCTGCCGGTACACCGGGCCCTTGACCTTGCTCCCGGTCGTCCGCGTCGGCGTCGGCCGGCTGCGGGTGCCGGTGCCTGCCTGGCGCGGCGTCGGCCGGCCCTTCCCGGACTGACCGGTGCGGTGCTTGCGGCTCACAGGAACGCTCCCCCTCCGACGGCGCGGCTCATCCGACCCCGATCACAGCACGCGCAGCCAGTTCTCGAGCAGCGCGGCGCCGGCGTCACCGCTCTTCTCGGGGTGGAACTGGGTGGCCGACAGCGGTCCCCACTCGACGGCCGCGACGAACCGGGTGCCGTGCTCGGCCCAGGTGACCGATGCCTCCGCGCACTGGCGGGCGGCGTAGGAGTGCACGAAGTAGAAGCGCTCGTGCTCGATACCGGCGAACAGCACGGAGCCGTCGGGCGGCTCGACCGTGTTCCAGCCCATGTGCGGCACGACGTCGGCGTCCAAACGGTCGACCGTGCCGGGGAGGACGCCCAGCCCGGCAGTCTCCTCCCCGTGCTCGACGCCCTTGTCGAACAGCACCTGCATGCCGACGCAGATCCCGAGCACCGGTCGTCCGCTGCGCAGCCGGTCCCGGACCGCCTGTCCGCCGCCGACGGCCTCCATGCCGGCCGTGACGGTGGCGAAGGCACCGACGCCGGGAACGACCAGGCCGTCGGCCTCCCGCGCGACGTCGGCGTCGGACGTGACCTCGACGTCGGCACCCACGCGCGCCAGCGCGCGCTCCGCCGAGCGCAGGTTGCCCGAGCCGGAGTCGAGGACGACGACGCGCGCCGTCACTGTCCGGCTCGGCGGTTCCAGGCCAGCACGGCGATGGCGCCGAGCATCACCGGGTAGAAGACGGTGGCCAGCTCGACGTCGCCCTCGCGCAGCGCGGTCACCAGCGACGGCAGGGCCAGGACCGCGGCCAGCAGGACGATGACCGCGATGAG
>DATMJH010000526.1:0-3191 GCA_035554015.1 Mycobacteriales bacterium | reverse complement strand
CTACGACCTCGCGGCTGCGGCTCCCGAGGTCGCCGTGTCCGAGGAGGAGCGCGCCGCCAAGATCGAGCGTCTGGTGGCCCGCAACGGGCACATCAAGGACCTCAACATGGACCCGGTGACGCGCATCGCCGGTGCGCTCGCGGTGCACGTCACCGCCGACCTCGACCAGGGCGCCTACCTCGACTCCCACGCGCAGGCGACGCTGTTCCGCGGGTACGAGGTCATCCTCATGGGGCGCGACCCGCGCGACGCCATCTTCGTGTCGTCGAGAGCCTGCGGGGTGTGCGGCGGCGTGCACGCGCACGCGGCGGCGTACGCGATCGAGGCCGCGATGGGCATCTGCCCGCCGCCGCTGGGCACGGTCGTGCGGAACATGACCGAGGCCGCCGAGATGGGCTACGACAACCCGCTGCACCTCTACCTGCTGGCCGGGCCGGACTACTCGGAGGCGGTGCTGAAGGCGTCGAACCCCGAGCTCTGGCCGAAGGCCGAGGCCTGGCTGTGCCCCAACGCCGACATCCACGGCTTCCGCACGATGGCCGACCTCGCCACCGCGCTGAACCCGCTGACCGGCAAGCTCTACCGCGAGGGGCTGGAGTTCACCCGGCTGTCCCGCGAGATGGTCGTGCTCCTGACCGGCAAGTACCCCCACCCGGAGAACGTGGTCCCCGGCGGGGTGTCCACGACTCTCACCCTGCAGACCCTCAACGAGTTCCACTCGCGACTGGGCAAGGTCTTCGACTACGCGCAGCGGATGCTCGCCGTCTGGGACGACATCCCGCAGTTCTTCTACGAGGCCGACGACCGCTACCAGTACGTCGGGTACCGCCCGACCAACCACATCGATCCCGGGTACTGGGACGACCCGTACGCCTACGACGCGACGTACGAGAACTGCAACAGCTGGGGCGAGAAGCGCTGGTCCACCCCCGGCGTCGTCCTCGACGGCCGGCTGGTGACGACCCGGCTCACCGACATCAACATCGGGTGGGAGGAGTTCGTCGAGCACTCCTACTACGAGCCGTCGCAGACCAGCCGGTACGACACCGACCCCCTCGGCAACCCGCTGTCTCCCTACCACCCCTGGAACAAGCGGACGCTGCCGAAGCCGGGCGCCCGCGACTGGAAGGACAAGTACACCTGGGCGTGCGCGCCGCGGTGGGACCGCCAGGTCGTCGAGGCCGGCTGCTACTCCCGGCTGCTGGTCACCGCGCTCGCCCAGAAGATGCCGGCGAGCCAGTTCATGGAGGCCACCGGCCACAGCATGCGCTTCGTCATCCCCAAGGCGGAGACCGGTGAGCGTCAGGTCGAGTGGCACGTGCCCGAGCGGTGGAACGCGTTCGAGCGCAACCGCGGCCGGGCCTACCACTACCTGTTCAGCCAGCTCGTCGCGCTCGAGAGCCTGCTGCAGGCGTACTCGTTGATGAAGCAGGGCGAGACCCGGGTCGCCGCGCTGGACCCGACCGAGCTCGAGAAGGCCATCCCGACCGACGAGCGGCGCAGCGTCGGCTGGTGGGGCGCCGGGCGAGGCTGGTTGACCCACCACCTGGTCATGGACAAGGGAAAGATCACCAATTACCAGATCTGCACGCCGTCCACCATCAACGCCTCGCCGCGCGACCCGTGGGGCCAGCCCGGGCCCTACGAGGAGGCGGTGATGAACACGCCCATCATCGAGGACGTCTCCGACCCGTCCCGCTTCACCAGCATCGACATGCTGCGCAGCATCCGCAGCTTCGACCCGTGCATGCCGTGCACGACGCACGCGCACACCGGCGCGGGAGAGGTCGTGCGCGAGGTGAACACCTGCTCGTGCGGCGGTGACTGAGGCCGCTCCCGTCGCGGTGCTCGTCGGCGGGGTCAGCGAGCTGTTCCAGAGCGATCTCGACCTCGGCCGGCTCGCGGTCGAGCGGCTGCGCGCCGAGCATCTCGGCCCCGGCGTCGCCGTCGAGGAGCTGCACTACGGGGCGGTGGCGGTCGCGCAACGGCTCGACGAGCTGCGACCGCAGGCGCTGGTGCTGATCAGCGCCGTCCGGCGTGGCCGGGCACCGGGCGCGGTGGAGCGTCGCCGGGTGGACCCGCCGGCGCTCGACCCGGACCAGGCGCAGGCCGCCGTGGGCGACGCCGTCACCGGTTACGTGCACCCCGACCTCGTCGTCGAGGTCGCGGCCGCGCTCGGCGTGCTGCCCGCGCGCACCGTCGCGGTGGAGGTGGAGCCGGCCGCCACGGGCTCAGGGGAGGGCCTGAGCGCACCGGCGGTGGCCGGCCTGGAGGAGGCGCTCGACGTCGTGCGGGCGGAGGTGCGCCGTGCGCCGCTGCTCGCGCTCGCCGACGACCTGCGGCCGCTGGTCGACGGCGAGCGGCTCGCGGAGTCGGACGCTCTCACCGCGCTGCGCGGGCTGCTCGACGAGCTGCGGGGGCTCGACCGCGACGGGTCGTGGGGAGCCACGTTCGCGCTGCGCGACCGGCTGCGGCTGGCCATCGCGGCGAGCTCCGGCAGCGAGGGCATGGACCATCGCGACTGGGGGCTGTGGTGGGCCCTCGTCGAGGAGCTCGACCGGCTGCAGGCCGTCGAGGCGGTCCGGGCGTAGGTCACCCGACGTCGAGGCGGCGGGGTCCGGTGTGAGCGGCGTGACCTCTGGCGGCCGGCTCCGACAAGTCCTCGACGTCGCGTCCACAGTCCACAGATCTGGTTCCGCGGGTGGACGCGCCGGTGACAGCATGAGGCTTGTCGGACGGGCAAACTGCCTGTGCCGCAGGCACTCCGGACCATCGGTTCTGTCGGAGGCGGCCCGTACTTTCAGGGCATGTCACCGCGGCTGCTCGCTCTCGCGCCGGCGGTCGACGCCGTGGTCGGCGAGCCGGTGGTCGGGCTGTGCGCCGAGCAGCTGCAGGAGTCGATCGGGGCAGTGGCGCGCCAGCGGGACCGGCTCGACGGGTGGCTGTCGTCGGCGGCCGGGCAGCTGAACGCGGCCACTGCGGGTCGGGTGCCGACCGATGACGGTGGTGACCGGTCGGTGGCGGGTTGGCTGGCCGAGGCGACCCGGACGTCGTCCGGCACGGCGGGGTCCCGGTTGCGGACGGCGGCGGCGCTGCGGGACCTGCCGCTGGTCGTCGACGCGGTGCTGGACGGGGTGCTGACCCAGGAGCAGGCGGCGGTGCTGGCCCGGCTGGTCGGCAAGATCGACCTG